>NZ_JBHTSF010000164.1:0-19092 GCF_042795295.1 Streptomyces sp. NPDC056486 | reverse complement strand
CCCACCCGATTACCCGGGGTGATTGGGCGGGTGGGTGGGAGACATCCGCCGCGAAGCGGTGGACGAGAGAGCCCGCACACCAAGCGGTGGACGAAAGGGCCCGCGCACCCAGCGCACCCGGCGGCGGATATGCGAGGGGCCGGTTCCCCGCCAGGTGACCCCACCGGGTGAGGTAGAGCGAGGCCCAGCAAGACACACCCCCAGCCCCCGCCCCCCGGCGAGAGAAAAGCGGACAGCCCGTCGACGGGGGGAGTTCGACGGGCTGCCGGTGGTGCCGCTATGGCTCAAGCGCCGGGCGCGCGCGAGGCGCCCGGTCGAAAAATCAGTGGACCGAGTGCTCCGCGGCGGGGAACGCCCCGCCCACCACATCCTCCGCGAACGCCCTGGCCGCGCCGCTCATCACGGCCCGCAGATCCGCGTACTGCTTCACGAAGCGCGGCATCTTGCCGCCCGTGAGGCCCAGCATGTCCGTCCAGACCAGGACCTGCGCGTCGCAGCCGGCGCCCGCGCCGATCCCGACCGTCGGGATGTGGAGGGAGCTGCTGACCTCGGCCGCCAGCTCCGCGGGAACCAGTTCGAGGACGACCGCGAACGCGCCCGCGTCCTGCGCGGCCTTCGCGTCGCTCAGAAGGCGGTGCGCCGCCTCGTCGCCGCGGCCCTGCACGCGGTAGCCCATGGTGTTCACGGACTGCGGCGTGAGACCGAGGTGGGACATGACCGGGATGCCGGAGGAGACGAGCAGCTCGGTCTGGGGGAGGGAGCGTTCGCCGCCCTCCAGCTTCACCGCGCCGACTCCGGCCTCCTTCACCAGGCGCGTCGCCGAGCGAAGGGCCTGGACGGGGCCCTCCTGGTACGAGCCGAAGGGCAGGTCGCCGACGATCAGGGCACGCGACGTGCCCCGTACGACGGCCGCGGACAGCATGGTCATCTCGTCGAGGGTGACGGGCACGGTCGTCTCGTACCCGAGGTGACAGTTGCCCGCCGAGTCGCCGACCAGCATCACGGGGATCCCGGCCTCGTCGAAGACGGACGCGGTCATCGCGTCGTACGCGGTGAGCATGGGCCACTTCTCGCCCCGCTCCTTGGCGGCGGTGATGTCCCGGACAGTGATGCGGCGGGTGCTCTTGCCTCCGTACAGCGCCTTGCTGCTGTCGGCCTTGCTGCTGTCGGTGGACCGGCTCGCCGCGGCCGCGGCGCCCGCAGGCTCGTTCTGGGCAGCCGAAAGTTGCGTCATCGCAACGGCTCCTTCTCTTATCTCGAGGCACCCTGACGGCGTCCCCGGATCCTCTCCATGGTGGCATCGCGTGCCGCTCGTCGGCTAGTGGACCCTTCGGTAAAGTCTTTACAATACGAGACGGTCTCGTATCGAAATGGCCCTAGGGTTGGAGCCATGACTACTCCCGTCGGCACCACCCCGCGCATACCGGAAGCCGTCCACCGGCGCCGTTGGGCGATCCTCGGCGTCCTGATGCTGAGCCTGCTGATCGTGGTGCTCGACAACTCGATCCTGAACGTCGCCATCAAGACGATCTCGACCCCGGAGCCCACGGGCCTCGGTGCCACCCAGGGCGACCTGGAATGGGCCATCAACGCCTACACGCTGGTCTTCGCCGGGCTGCTCTTCACCGCGGGTCTGCTCGGTGACCGGCTCGGCCGCAAGAGGATGCTGCTCGTGGGCCTCGCCGTCTTCGGCGTCGGCTCCGCGCTCGCCGCCGAATCGGGATCACCCCTCCAACTCATCCTGTTCCGCGCGGTGATGGGCTTCGGCGCCGCCTTCGTGATGCCCGCCACCCTCGCCGTCCTGATGAACGTCTTCGAGCGCGACGAGCAGCCCAAGGCCATCGGCATCTGGGCGGGCGGCGTCGGCCTCGCCATCGCGATCGGGCCCATCACCGGCGGCGTACTCCTCGACCACTTCTGGTGGGGCTCGGTCTTCCTGGTGAACGTGCCGATCGTGATCGTCGCGATCGGACTCATGATCTGGCTCGTCCCCGAATCGCGCGACCCCAAGCCGGGCCGGATCGACCTGGTGGGCGTGGGCCTGTCCGTCGTCGGCCTCGTCCTGCTCGTCTACGGCATCATCAAGGGCGGCCAGCTCGCCGACTTCACCGACCCCGCCGTCCTCGCGACCATCCTCGCGGGCATCGCCGTACTCGTCGGCTTCGTGCTGTACGAGAAGCGCAGCGACCACCCCTCCATCGACATCTCGTACTTCAAGAACCGCGTCTTCTCGGCGGCGATCAGCTCCCTCGCGCTCGTCTTCTTCGCGCTCATGGGCGTGACGTTCTTCGCGGTCTTCTACACGCAGAGCGTGCGCGGCTACTCGCCGCTCAAGACCGGCCTGTTGATGCTGCCGCTCGCCGCGGCGCAGCTCATC
Organism: Streptomyces sp. NPDC056486; assembly: GCF_042795295.1. Classification (NCBI taxonomy): domain Bacteria; kingdom Bacillati; phylum Actinomycetota; class Actinomycetes; order Kitasatosporales; family Streptomycetaceae; genus Streptomyces; species Streptomyces sp. NPDC056486. The sequence continues at coordinate 16,715 of NZ_JBHTSF010000164.1, read as the reverse complement.
TTCGCGCCGCGCGCCCGCCTCGTCGTCGACCGCTTCGGCGTCCGCGCCGTGTGCGCGGGCGGACTGCTGCTCCTCGCCGCGATGCTCGCCGCCTTCACGACGCTCGAAGCCGATACGCCGATCTGGCTCCTGGAAGTCATCTTCTTCCTGATGGGCACCGGGATGGCGCACATCATGACGCCCGCCAGCGTCGTCATCATGCAGGCGCTGCCCCGCGAGAAGGCGGGCTCCGCCTCCGCGCTGAGCAACACCTTCCGTCAGGTCGGCGGCGCACTGGGTATCGCGGTGCTCGGCTCCGTGCTCTCCGCGGCCTACCGCAGCGGCGTCGAGGACAAGCTGACCCTGCTGCCCGCCGACATACGGCACACCGCGGGCGAGTCCATCGAGGCCACCCTCGGTGTCGCGGCCAAGCTCGGCCCGCGCGGCGAACCGCTGGTGACCGCGGCCCACGACTCCTTCCTGCACGCCATGCACATCACGGCGCTCTGCGGCGCGGGCGTCGCCCTGATCGGCGTCGTGGTCGTCGCCCTGTTCCTGCCGGGCCGTACGCCACAGGAGCCGGAGGCGGAGCAGAAGGAGACCGACCCGGTGGGCGCGGGGCACTGACCGGCGGGGGCACTGACCGGCGGGGGTAGTGAACAGAGGTGGGGGAGCGACTGGGGGTGCCGGGCCGGACAGGAGGGACAATCGGCCTGGCAGAGCGTCGGACGACGAGAGATGGAGCAGACAGACGTGGCCCACATCGCCAAAGGCGTCCGGGGGCGCCCCCGCAGTGAGGCCGTGGAGCGGTCGATCGTCGAGGGCGTCCTGAAGATGATCGAGGACGGTGTGCCCCTCGCCGACCTCTCCATCGAGCGGATCGCGCGCACGGCGGGTGTCGGCAAGGCCACCATCTACCGCCGCTGGAGCGGCAAGGAAGAGCTCTTCGTCGACATCCTGCGCGGCGTGGACGATCCGCAGCCCGAGCTGGCCGGGGACTCGATGCGCGGCGATCTCATCACCTGCCTCGACCATCTGCGCAGACGCGGCGTGAACATGCGCTCCTCCGCACTCCTGCACAACGTCTTCGCGCAGATGAAGAGCCTGCCGAAGCTGTGGGAGGCGTACCACGCGACCGTCGTCGAACCGCAGCGCCGCGTCCTGATCGGCGTGCTGCGCCGCGGCGTCGAGAACGGCGAACTGCGCGCGGACGTCGACATCGTCCTTGCCAACGACCTCTTCGTCGGCCCCATGCTCGTGCGCACCGTCCTGCGCTCCGACGCGCCGCTCGACGAGGACCTCGCCGAGCGGATCGTGGACACCGTTCTGGCGGGACTGCGGCCTCCGGGGTGAATGTGAGTGTTTCGTTACAGAGGCCCGTTGTGCGGTGAGATGTGGAACTCGCCGCGCCACCCCGCTCGTCCTTGTCCCGTACGGCCGTCACGAACGGCGGGGAGGACACCCGTTCATCGCCTAGGGTTTCAGAGGCGAGGACGGTGGCACGGCATCAGTGAGGCGACGAGCGTATGGCGCAGGCGTATGTGACGGAGACGGACAGCGACGGTTCGGGACCCGGCCGCCAGGGGTCCCGGTTCCGACGCCTGATCCAGGGATGGCGCGGCGACCGGGGCATCTGGAGGCGTGGGCTCGTCACGGCAGGGGTCGCGCTGCTGCTCGCCCTGGTGATGCTCTTCCACGCACAGATTCCGAACGGCGTCGGCAACCTCGGCAGCCTCATCGAGACGTTTCTGCCCTGGCTCGGCATCCTCGTCCCGGTGCTTCTCGTCATCGGCTTCGTGCGCAAGTCCGCCACCGCGCTGATCGCCGCGCTGCTTCCGGCTGTCATCTGGGTGAACTCTTTCGGCGGCCTGATCTACGACAAGTCCGGTACGGGCGGCGACCTGACGGTGGCGACGCACAACGTGAACGCGGAGAACGGCGACCCGTCGGGCACCGCCCGTGACGTCGCCGCGTCCGGCGCCGACGTCGTGGCGCTCGAGGAGCTCACGGCGGGCGCCGTCCCGACGTACGAGAAGGCCCTGGCCGGCACCTACAAGTACCACTCGGTGCAGGGCACGGTCGGCCTCTGGAGCAAGTACCCGCTGACCGGCACGAAGCCCGTCGACATCAAGCTGGGCTGGACCCGCGCGATGCGGACGACGGTCGACAGCCCCAAGGGCAAGGTCGCCGTGTACGTCGCCCACATGCCGTCGGTGCGGGTCAAGCTGGACGCGGGCTTCACCGCCAACCAGCGTGACGCGAGCGCCGACGCGCTTGGCGAGGCGATCGCCGACGAGCAGAACTCCAAGATCGTGCTGCTCGGCGACCTGAACGGCACGATGAACGACCGCGCCCTGAACACGATCACCTCGCAGATGCGGTCCACGCAGGGCGCGGCCGGCAACGGCTTCGGGTTCAGCTGGCCTGCGTCGTTCCCGATGGCGCGGATCGACCAGATCATGGTCAAGGGCGTCGAGCCGCTGTCGTCGTGGACGCTGCCGAAGACGCCCAGCGACCACCTGCCGATCGCGGCGCGCCTCGAGCTCTAGCCTCTGACCGGCTGGGGAGGAGGGCGGGGCAGTTCTGCCCGCGGGCCCGTCGTGGCTGGTCGCGCGGTTCCCCGCCCCTTCGGGCGCGGCCCCTTCCGCCACGTGATGCACATCCGTTTTTAACCTCACGGAATACTGGGCCTGAGAGGCTTTGTTCCGCTAGTAAACTTACGGAACACCCGTCCCCCCTGCAGCTCTCCTGATGCTGCCTCGCATCCCTCTCGCGCTCCCCGGAAGGTTCTTCATGCCCCTGGCCCTGCTCGCCCTAGCCGTGGGCGCCTTCGGCATCGGCACGACCGAGTTCGTGATGATGGGCCTGCTGCCCAATGTCGCCGACGACCTGGGCATATCCATCCCCACCGCCGGTCACCTCGTCTCGGCGTACGCCCTGGGCGTCGTCATCGGCGCCCCGCTGCTCGCCGCGGTCACCGCGCGCATGCCGCGGCGCCGGGTCCTCATCGGCCTGATGGTGCTCTTCGTCGTCGGCAACGCGCTGTCGGCCGCCGCCCCCGACTACCACTGGCTGATGGCCGCCCGCTTCCTGAGCGGCCTTCCGCACGGCGCGTTCTTCGGCGTCGGCGCGGTGGTCGCCACCGGCCTGGTGGCTCCCGAGCGCAAGGCGCGCTCGGTCTCTCTGATGTTCCTCGGCCTGACCGTCGCCAACATCGTGGGCGTGCCCGTGGCCACGGCCATGGGGCAGCAGCTCGGCTGGCGCGCGACGTTCCTCGCGGTCAGCGCGATCGGCCTCGTGGCGATAGCGACGCTGGCCTTCTTCGTACCCGCCGACCACGGCCACGGCGAGAGCGGCGGCCTGCGCGGCGAGATCCGGGCGCTCGGCAGCGTTCCGGTGTGGCTCGCGCTCGGTACGACCGTCGCCGGTTTCGGCGCGCTGTTCTCCGCGTACAGCTATGTGACGCCCATGCTCACGGACGCGGCGGGCTACGCCGAATCCAGCGTCACCTTGCTGCTCGCGCTGTTCGGTGTCGGCGCGACGGCGGGCAACCTGCTCGGCGGCCGGCTCGCCGACCACTCCCTGCGGGGCACGCTCTTCGGCGGACTCACGGCCCTTGTCGTGGTCCTCGCCCTGTTCCCGCTCCTGATGGGGACGGCGTGGAGCGCCGCGATCGCCGTGATGCTGCTCGGCATGGCGGCGTTCACGACGGGTTCGCCCCTGCAGCTGATGGTCATGGAGAAGGCGTCCGCCGCCCCCTCCCTTGCCTCGTCCGCGAACCAGGCCGCGTTCAACCTCGCCAACGCGGGTGGCGCGTGGGTCGGCGGCCTCGCCCTGGCCGCGGGCTTCGGGGTCACCTCTCCGGCACTGACGGGCGCGGCCCTTGCCGTGCTCGGCCTCGGGGTGGCCGGAGTGGCGTATCTGGTGGACCTGCGGTCGCCCGCGCCCGTGCCTGCGGCGGGCAGTGAGCGGCTCGTGGCTTCGGGGGAGCCTCAGCGGGAGATGACCCGGCGGTAGCGCTCCTCGTTCTCTGGTGACGTGTGGGCGGGCGACCGACCCGCCCACACGTCACCGTCAGACGGATTCCCGCCAGCGATTAGTAATCGGCAGCCGCCGGTCCTTGCCGAAGCCCTTCGCGGAGATCTTCGTGCCCGGCGGGTACTGCCGCCGCTTGTACTCGGCGGTGTCCACCATCCGCAGCGTCTTCACGACCAGCTCCCGGTCGTACCCGGCGGCCACGATCGCGTCCGCGCCCTGGTCGCGGTCCACGTACATCTCCAGGATCGCGTCGAGGACGGGATAGTCCGGCAGCGAGTCCGTGTCCACCTGGTCGGGCCGCAGCTCCGCGCTCGGCGGCTTGCTGATGGAGTTCTCCGGGATCGGCGGGGTCTGCCCCCGGTCGACGGCCGCGCGGTTGCGCCACTCGGAGAGCCGGAAGATCAGGGACTTGTAGACGTCCTTGATCGGCCCGTACGCCCCGACCGAGTCGCCGTAGAGCGTCGAATACCCCACCGCGAGCTCGGACTTGTTGCCCGGGGCGAGGACGATGTGGCCCTCCTGGTTGGAGAGGGCCATCAGCATCGTGCCGCGCAGCCGCGACTGGAGGTTCTCCTCGGCGAGCCCGGTCAGGCCGAGCGACCCCATGTACGCGTCGAACATCGGTCCGATCGGCACGGTCCGGAAGTTCAGCCCCGTACGCCGGGCCAGGTCTTCCGCGTCACTGATGGAGTGGTCCGACGAGTAGCGCGACGGCATGGCGACGCCGTACACGTTCTGCGCGCCGAGCGCGTCGCAGGCGATCGCTGCGGTGAGCGCGGAGTCGATGCCTCCGGAGAGGCCGATCAGGACGCTGCTGAACCCATTCTTCGCGGCGTACGCACGCAGCCCGACGACCAGCGCCGAGTACACCTCTTCGTCGTCGTCGAGCCGCTCGGCGTACCCGCCGGTGAGCTCGGGCTCGTACGCGGCGACGGGCTCCTGCGAGAGCGTGACGTGCTCGATCCGCAGCCCGTCGTCCACGATGCCCGACGGCGGCTCGACAGCGGCGGCGGGCAGCTCCAGATCGAGGACCACACAGCCCTCGGAGAACTGCGGCGCCCGCGCGATGACTTCGCCGTCCCGGTCCACGACGACCGAGTCACCGTCGAAGACGATCTCGTCCTGGCCGCCGATCATGGCGAGGTAGGCGGTGGTGCAACCGGCTTCCTGCGCGCGCTTGCGCACAAGCTCGAGGCGCTGGTCGTCCTTGTTCCGCTCGTACGGCGACGCGTTGATGGAGAGCAGGAGGCCCGCCCCCGCGGTGCGCGTCGCCGGGACGCGGCCGCCGTCCTGCCAGAGGTCCTCGCAGATGGCGAGCGCCACGTCGACGCCGTGCACGCGCACGATCGGCAGGGTCTCGCCCGGCACGAAGTAGCGGAACTCGTCGAAGACGCCGTAGTTCGGCAGGTGGTGCTTGGAGTACGTCAGGACGGCCTCCCCGCGGTGCAGTACGGCGGCGGCGTCACGCGGCGCACCCGCCGGCTGGCCGTACTTCGGCTTGGCCTCCTCGGTGCGGTCGAGATAGCCGACGACGACCGGCAGCTCGCCGTACCCCTCGTCGTTCAGCCGCGCGGCGAGCGTGCGCAGCGCCTTCCGCGAGGCGTCGACGAAGGACGAGCGCAGGGCGAGGTCCTCGACGGGATAGCCGGTCAGCGCCATCTCGGGAAACGCGACGAGGTGCGCTCCCTGCTCGGCGGAGTGCCGGGTCCAATGGACGATCGCCTCGACGTTCCCGGCGAGATCGCCGACGGTCGAGTCGATCTGATTCAGGGCGAGGCGTAGTTGAGGCACGGGGCCCAGTGTAATCGTCAAAGCGACGCGATGCCCCCCGGGGCGGGTGTGGGGCGCCCCGCAGAAAGGGGACGCCCCACGGGGTCGAAGGTCAGCTGCGGTAGCCGAGGACCGTCATCATTCCTGCCTCCGAGTGGTAGACGTTGTGGCAGTGGATCATCCACAGGCCCGGGTTGTCGGCGTCGAAGTCCACCGTCAGGGTGCCGTTCGGCAGGATGACCGCGGTGTCCTTGCGGGGGCCGCCCGCCACGTTCGCCAGGGTGAACGTGTGGCCGTGCAGATGGACCGGATGCCACATCGACGTCGAGTTGGCGAAGACCAGACGGACGCGTTCGCCCGCGCGGACCGGGTGGCGCTGGTCAGGGGAGTAGGGCTTCTTGTCGAAGGCCCAGTCGTACTTCGCCATCCCGCCGGTCAGTTGGATCCTGATCGTCCGGTCGGGCTTGCGGGACCGGAGGGCGACCGACCGCGCCGCCCGCAGCTTGTCCGCCGTCAGGAGGCGGCCCTTCAGCTCCTTGGGCCGGGTCGAGGGAGAGGGTGCGGCGCCGCCGCCCGTGCGCAGGACCGCGAGGGCGGACGCCTTCTTGCCCTCGGCCGCCGCGGTCAGCGGAAACGCGCCGTCCTTGGCGGTGACCAGGACGTCGTAGCGCTCGCCCATGCCGAGCAGCAGCGCGTCCGTCTTCGCGTGCTCCACCGGGAAGCCGTCCGTGTGCGTCACCGTCATCTCATGGCCGCCGAGCGCCACCCGGAAGGCCGTGTCGCCGCCCGCGTTGATGATGCGCAGGCGGATGCGGTCGCCGGGGCGGGCCTTGAAGGAGGAAGGGGCGTCCGGTGTACGGCCGTTGATCAAGTAGTACGGGTACGCCACGTCGCCCGCGTCCCCGCCGAGCAGGTCGCTCTTGGCGCCCATCATCATCCGGGAGGGCCCTGAGGGTTTCGAGGATGCCGACGGCTTGGCGTCGGGCTTCGGTGTCGCGTCGGTCCGCAGCGACATGTTCGACATGTCGTGGCCGCCGTGGTCCATGCCGCCCGTGCCACCTCCCTCGTCACCGTCGCCGCCCATGTCGTGGCCGCTCATGCCCTTGCTGAGCTCCGCGAGCACGGCGTCCGGTGTCGAGCCGTCCACCCCGTCGACCCAGTCGTCCAGAACGACGACCCACTCCTTGTCGTACTTCAGGGGCTCCTTGGGGTCCTCGACGATCAGTGGTGCGTACAGACCGCGGTCCTGCTGCGTGCCCGAGTGGGGGTGGAACCAGTACGTCCCCGGGTGCGGCACGGCGAAGCGGTAGGTGAAGTCGGCGCCCGGCTTGACGGCCTTCTGGGTGAGACCGGGGACGCCGTCCATGTCGTTGCGCAGGGCGAGGCCGTGCCAGTGCAGGGATGTGGCCTGAGGGAGGTGGTTGGCGAGGGTGAGGTCGAGGGTGTCGCCCGCGGTGACGCGGACTTCCTTGCCGGGCAGCTGGTCGCCGTACGCCCAGGTATTGACCGTACGGCCGCCGATGTCGAGCTTGGCCGTCATGGCCATGAGCTTCACCTCGCGGACCGTGCCGCCGCCCGCTCGCTTCTTCTCGGCGTCGGCGACTTCCGTGCCGGCCGGGTCGACATAGCCATCGGGGCGGTCGCCGGGCTCGGAGCCGCCGCTGTGCCCGGCATGGCCGGAGTCCGGCCCTGAGCCGGAACAGGCCGTCAGGATTCCCGAACCGGCGACGGCGGTCGCGGCGCCGAGCAGAGTGCGGCGCGAAGGGGCGGGGATCGAAGGGGTGGGGTTCGAGGGGGTGCGCAGGGGTTGATTGCGCATGGCTGAGTACACCTCGTCGGAGTGGTGCGTGCAGATGGGCGCATCTGCTGCTTCTGACGCGCGGGCAGCGCGAAGCAGCCGGTGCGTCGGCCTAAATGCGCAGCACGGAGAGGTGGGAGAGGAGTATGCGGGGCGGCGGCGGATTGGGCCGAAGGCCGTCGAGCAGCCGGGCGAGCGGACGCGCGGGCGCGGCGAAGCCGCCGGGTCGCAGCAGTCCCGCCTTCAGGAGCAGGACGAGGGTGAGCGCGGCAAGGACGGCCAGGCACACGGACAGCGGGTCCATCCCGCCCATTCCGGCGGGCACCGACGTGGCCACGGTGAGCGGCGGCCGAGCGTGGACGCGCTCGCCCGGCGCCATGCCGCCCGCGCTCATCTCATGCTGACCGGCGGCTTGTTCGGGTTGATGGTCGGGCCGCCCGCTTCCGCTTCCGCTTGCGTGGCTGGTCGGGTGGCTCGCCGAGTGGTCCGTCGGGTGGCCCAGCGTATGCATCGTCACGATGCCGAAGAGCAGCGCGGCGAGCAGCAGGAGCTGTCCGCCGTTCGCTGATCTCTTCGTGACCGCCATGGGCGGAACTTTACCCCCGGCGGGTATTCGGCAACATGCGGCCCCCCGGTACTCCGCTGATCATGAGCCCATGCCGATTACGGTCAAACCGTCGCAAAAGCGAGAGTGGGCCCGCCCCGATCGCAGGCCGCGCCCCACCACTGCTCACCCCACCGCTGTCCACCCCACCACCGCTCGCGCCGCCACCGCCGTCTCGCTCCTGCTGGCGCTCGGCGCGGTCGCCTACAGCGCGTGGGTCCTCGAACCCTTCCTGGGGACGGGCCTCTCGCCGGTCAGTTCGTACGTGAGTGAACTCGCAGCCCGCGACCAGCCCTACAGCACGCTGTTCCGCACGACCGACCTGGCCGCGGGCCTGCTGATCCTCGCGGGCGCGGGGGGCGCGCTGCTGTGGCTGCCGCGCCGGTGGGGCGCGGTCGTGGGGTGGGCCGGGCTCGCGCTGTTCGGGGCGGCCACCGTTGTCGACTCCCGGCTGGCGATGAGCTGCGCGCCGACCGCCGATGCTGCCTGTGCGGCGAGGGAGCGGGCGGGTCTCGTGCCCGCCGCCCACGCGGCGCACGTGGTGAGCAGTAGTGTCGCGGCGACGGGGGCGCTGGTGGGGATGGTGGTCCTGACGCTCGCCGCGCGGCGGTACGGGATCCTGCCCTCCCTCGCGAGCCCGCCCGGCCTCCTCCTCGTACTCCTCGAACTGGCCGCCACTACATGGACCTTGGCCGCTATCGCCGCCTTCGACGCGGGGTACGGCATGTGGGCGCTGGGGGCGGGGCAGCGGCTTCAGGTGCTGCTCATCGCGGTCTGGATGGGGTTCCTCGCGCGTTCGGTGGTGCGGCGCGGGTGAGTTTCGTACGGATCGGGGGAGTGCCGCATCACGTGGAGGTGGCGGGGAGCGGGCCGGTGTGTGTGCTGAGTGCGGGGCTCGGGCTCGCGTGGTTCGACTGGGACGCGGTGGTGGAGCGTCTCGCCCCGTGGCGCACGGTCGTCCGCTTCGATCGGCCGGGCTCTGGCCTGAGCGGGCACGCGGGCGTGCCGCCCACGCTCGCGGGCGAGGCCGAGCGGATCGTGCGGACCCTGGACGCACTGGGCTTCCCCGGACCGGCCACCGTGGTCGGGCACTCGCTCGCGGGCTTCCACTGCGAGGCGTTCGCCCGCCTCTTTCCGGCGCGTACGTCGGGCCTGGTCCTGGCCGACTCCAGCGTCGAGGAGCGACCGGGGGTGCGGGTCCCGCGCGAGGTACGGGTGGGGGTGGCGCGGGTGTTCGGGGCGGTACTCGGCCGGGTGGGGCTGCCGCGGGCGGTGGGGCCGGTTCTGCGGAGGGTGGCGGTGCGGGGCGACTTGGCATCGGCGGGTGAGGTGAGGCGGGTCTATGGGGCGAGCCGTGTGCTGCGGGGGGCGCTCCTGGAGTACGCGACGTACGGCGACATGGTCGTCGAACTTGCCGCTCTCCGCCGAGAGTTCCCTCTCCGGGGGCGGATTCCGGTGACGGTGCTCGCCGCGTACTCGGGGGGCGGGGTGGGGTGGCTCGACCGGCAGCGGGCCCTCGCCGCATCGCTCGACGCGGGCTTCCGTGTCGCGCAACCATCGGGGCACCTGCTGATGCGGGACGCCCCGTCGGTCATGGCGGAGGCGGTGCTGGCCACGCCGCCGTGACGCGTACGCCGCCGTCTAGCGGCGGATCTTTTCCGCCCGCCGCCCACCCGATCATCCTGCAGCAATCGGGTGGGCGGGCAGGCGGCAACCCCTGCCTGCCTAGGCTTTACGGGCGAGCAGGTGAATCGCCCGGAACTGCCGTCGGTCGGTGGGCTCAGGCTCGCGGATCATCCGGGCCGCCTCGGCCAGCCCGGACTCGCGCAGCAGCGCGGCAAGGTGATCGGGCCACCACCGATAGGCCGGGGCGACCGCGTGATCGAAGACCTGCGTCGGGTGAGACGGGTCGTCGCTCGCCGAGAAGCCGATCAGAAGGTGGCCGCCAGGAGCCAGCACGCGGTGGAACTCCGTCAGGATGGCGGGGAGTTCCGGCGGCGGCGTGTGGATGACGGACCAACGGGAGAGTACGCCGCCGAGCTCGCCGTCAGTGATGTTCAACGCGTCCATCGAACCCACGTCGAACCGCAGGCCCGGAGAGGCCTCTCGCGCCAACTCGATCATCGCGGGGGAGGTGTCGACGCCGAACGCGCTCAGCCCCAACTCCACCAGATACGCGGTGATATGGCCGGGCCCACACCCCAGGTCCGCGACCTGGCCGCCCCCGTTCGCGCTCACGGCCTCGGCGAAGGCACCCAAGATCGCGCGGTCCAGGGGGCTGTCGCGCAGCGAGTCGCTGAACAACTGCGCATAGGTGAGGGCAGCGGCGTCGTAACCCTCGCGGGTGGCACTGAGAGCATCGTGTTCGACCATGCTCGCGAGAATAGTTCCAGAGTTCCAGAGTTCCAGAGTTCCTGAGTTCCTGAGTTCCTGGCTTCGGGGCGAGCGGGGAGAAGGCAGGGTGGTTCAGGACATCGCCGAGTCAGGAAGTACCGTCCCTCCGGCTCCCCCGGAGCCCCCGTACGCTCTCCCGGATCACGATGTGCGTCCCCAGCAGATGCCTCTCCTGGCCGGAGCGAGGTGCTCCCGCCAGGGCGAGGCGGACCGCTGTCCGGCCCATTTCCTCCGCGGGGATGTGCACGGTCGTGAGGCCGGGAGTGATGTCCGCGGCCACGGGGTCGTCGTTGTAGCCGACCACCGAGATGTCCTCAGGAACCCGGAGTCCGTACTCCCGCAGTGCGATCATCGTGGCCGCCGCCACCCTGTCGTCGCCCGCGAAGACCGCCGTGAAGTCCGGCCGTCCGTCCGCCTTCTTGAGAAGGTCCATGATCGCCTCGTACCCGTGGTTCTGCCCGAAGCCGATGCCGTGCAGGATCGCCTCCTCGCGCGGCACCCCGTGGTCGGCGAGGGCGCGCAGGTATCCGGCGACACGGGCGTCGCCCGTGGTGTGTCCCGGCCGGTAGCCGATCAGGGCAATCTTGCGGTGGCCCGCGCCCAGCAGATGGCTCGTGATCGCGTACGCGCCCGCCTCGTTGTCGTACTCGACGACCAGCGCGGGGACGTCCGGTGCCGGCGCCGGACGCCCGCACAGGATCAGCCGGGAACCCGCCGCCGCGAGTGCCTCCGCGTACCGCGACATCCGCTCGCGGTACTCGTCGTCCTCGACGACCCCGCCCACAAGCACCACCGCCTCGGCGGCCTGTTCGCGCATCATCTGCACCAGGGCGAGCTCGCGGGCCGGATCGCTGTTCGTCGACGCGACCAGTGTGAGCCTGCCCCGCTGGGCGGCCTCCATCTCCACACCCTGCGCGACATGGGCGTAGAAGGAGCTCACCAGCTCGAACATGAGCACCGCGATCGTCTTGCGGCCCGCCCCCGCCAGGGCGCGCGCGTGCGCGTTGGCGACGTAGTCGAGGTCCTTGACGGCCCGCAGCACCTTTCCGCGCGACGCCGTCGACGTCGGGTAGTTGCCCGCGAGGACCCGCGAGACGGTCGCGACCGAGACGCCCGCACGGGCCGCCACATCGCGGATGGTGACCCGCTCACCCACAGTGTCTCCTCAAGTCCTTGAGTCCTCAGGTACAAGTAGCAGTATCCGGAGCGGGGTTGCCACCAGGGCAGCCCGCCCCCGCCCCGGACCATCATCCCGCGCCCGCCCGGATCAGTGCGCCGCCTCGTACTCCTTCGCGAACTCCTCGTGCGCCTTCGCGCCACCCTGCGTCTGCCACTTCTTGTAGACGCCGTCCCAGTCGGACAGCTTCTTGCGGCCCGAGACGATCGCCGTGACGCCGTCCTCGATGACCTGCTGCATGGAGGCGCCCTGCCGGTTGTACGTGTCCGACATCAGGCCCCAGTGGTCATCGCGCACGAGGTTCGGCACGACCGCCTTCTCCCATGTGTGCAGCCGCTCGGTGAGATCGGCGTAGCCGGGGAAGTACAGCGGCTGCGGTGCGTCCATGAGGTACGGGAAGGGAAGGTTCGTCTTGTTCTCCACCAGGCCGAGGGAGTTGGCGATCGGGTCGCCGTTCTTGTCGTACTCGAAGTGCGTGCCCTCGACGCCCGAGTGCATCAGCTCGTACTCCTTGGAGCCGAAGGGCGACGCCAGCCAGTCCAGGACCCGCAGCATCAGCTTGACGCGGTCCTTGGATGCCTTCTTGATGACGGTGTAGCCGAAGCATCCGCGGTTCTGCTGGTAGACGGGCGTCGCGCCGTCGACCACGTACGGCACGGCGGCGTCCAGCGTGAACTCGTCCTTGATGCCCTGCGCGTTGGAGATGACCGCGCCCCAGCCGTCCGTCATCGAGCGGACCGTGCCGTTCTGGAACTGGGTCTTGAGGTCGACCTGGGAGATCGAGGTGGCGTCGGAGTTGTACGCGCCCGCCTTGCGCATCTTGGACATGTACTCGAGAGCGGCCTTGAACTCGTCGGTCCCGAACATGTCGGTGACCTTGCCGTTCTTGATCTGCCACTGGTTCGGCGCCCCGTGCCACATCGCGTGGTAGAGGTAGCCGAAGAAGCCGACCGAGGAGGCGCCGAGCGCCGACTTCTTGTTCTGCGAGGCCTCGCGCGCCATCGTCTGGAAGTCGCCCGCCGCCATGCCCGGCTTGTAGCCCGCCTTGGTGAAGGCCTCGCGGTTGATGAACATCGCCCCCTGCACCTTGGCACGCTCGATCGGGAGGCCGTAGATGCGGCCGGAGACGCGGCCCATGCCCTCCCACGCGTACGTGGGGATGTTGGCGAGGTTCGGGTAGTCGTTCACCGCGTCGCCCGACAGGTGCTCCGAGAGGTCCGCGCACCGCGACTGGACGAACTGTGACTCGCGCGGCAGGACGTAACCGCCACCGAAGTTGATCATGTCGGGCAGGTCGTCGCCGGACATGAGGGTGGACATCTTGGAGCGGAAGTCCGCGTCCGGCACGACCGAGAACTCCACCTCGACACCGAGGGCCTCGTTCATCGCCTGCCAGAACTTGTTCGATCCGACCGGCTTCGGCGGGGTGCCGTAGGTGATGGTCATGACCTTGATCTTCTGCTTGCCGTTGCCCGGCTTCTCGGCCGTCGCCGCGACCAGCTTCTCCGGGTACTTGGTGAACCCGGGCTGCACGCCCTCGGCACTGGGCGCGAGGTCGGGCTTGGGGCCCTTGGCGGGCGTGTACGTCGGCCAGGGCGCCGCCTTCTTGTTGGCGTTGCTGACCGAACCGCCGCCGCTCGAATCCGTGGAACAGGCGGTGAGCAGGGAGGGGGCCGCGACCGCGGCCCCGCCGACGGCTATGGAGCGCAGCAGCGTACGGCGCGACATCGAGGAACCGGACACAGTGTCAACCTTTCAAAACTTGGGGAATTGGCTCAGCTCTTGATGGCGCCCGTGAGCACGCCCTTGGTGAAGTACTTCTGGAGGAAGGGGTAGACGACCAGGATCGGCACGGTGGCGATCACCAGGACGGCCATCTGCATCGTCTGCGGGGCCGAGACGTTCGAGGCGTCGCTCAGTCCGGTGTCCGCGATCTGCGAGCCGCCCATGACGTACGTACGCAGGACCTGCTGGAGCGGCCAGTGGTCGGACTCCAGATAGATCGAGGCGTGGAACCAGGCGTTCCAGTAGCACACCGCGTAGAAGAGACCGACCACCGCGAGGGCCGCCTTGGAGAGCGGGAGCACGACCCGCCACAGGATCTGCCAGTCGTTCGCGCCGTCGAGCCGCGCCGCCTCGTACAGCTCCTCCGGGACGCCCTGGAAGAAGCCCCGCAGGACGACCAGATTGAAGACGTTGATGAGGACGGGGGCGATCAGGGCGCTGTAGCTCTCCAGCATTCCCATGCCTTTGACAAGGAGGAACGCGGGGATCATGCCGGGCGGGAAGAGGAACGTGAAGAGGACGACCAGGAGGATCGGCTTTCCCCCGTACACCTTGGGGCGGCTCAGCGCGTACGCGAGGAACGTCGTGCACGCCAGCGAGGCGAGGGTGCCGATGATCGTGACGCCCGCGCTGACGCCGAGCGCCTTGGTGACGATGCCGCCCTCGAAGACCTGCTCGTAGGCGCGCAGGGTCGGGTGGGTCGGCCACAGGACCCAGCCGCCGTTGGCGATGACCTCGCGGTTCGAGGCGAACGACGTCGAGATGATGACGAGGAACGGCACGAAGACCATGACCAGGATGGTGACGATCGCCAGGGCCTTGGCCACCTGGGTGACCGGCTTCGGCTTCTCCATCCAGGAGGGGCGGACGGGGCGTGCGGGACGAGCGGGTCGTGCAGGGCGCTCGGGACGTCGTACAGGGCGTACCGCGGCGGATTTCGTGCTCGTGCTCGTACTCACTTGTAGACCCCCTGCTCGCCGAGGCGATGGGCGACCTTGTTGGCCGCGAAGACGAGAATCGCGCCGACCACGCCCTTGAACAGGCCCGCCGCCGCGGCGTATCCGGTGTCGCCGCCGACGATGCCCTGCCAGAAGACGAAGGTGTCGAGCACCTCACCGGCCTCGGGCCCCACCGACTGCCGTTGCAGCAGCATCTGTTCGAAGCCGACGGAGAGGATGTCGCCGAGCCGCATGATCAGCAGCAGGATGACGACCGGCCGGATGGACGGCAGCGTCACGTGCCAGAAGCGGCGCCAGGGGCCGGCGCCGTCGATGGCGGCGGCCTCGTACTGCTGCTCGTCCACCTGCATCAGCGCGGCGAGGAAGATGATCGTGCCCCAGCCCGCGTCCTTCCAGACGACCTGCGCGACGACGAGCGCGGGGTACGCGTCCGGGTTGCCGATGATGTCGACGGAAGTCAGACCCGCCTGCCCGAGCACGGAGTTGAGCAGGCCGGTGTCGGCGAGCACCTGCTGGAACAGGGCCACGACGATGACCCACGACAGGAAGTGCGGGAGGTAGACCACCGACTGCACGAAGCGCCGCGTCAGGTCCGAGGTCAGGCTGTGCAGGAGCAGGGCGAGGCCGAGCGGGACCGGGAAGAAGAAGACCAGTTGGAGCACCGCGAGGAAGAGCGTGTTCCAGGTCGCGTGCCAGAAGTCCGCGTCGCCGAACATCCGGTCGAAGTTCTCGAAGCCGACCCAGGGGCTGGCCCAGAGGCCGTCGAAGGGGACGTACTCCTTGAAGGCGACGGCGTTCCCGATGAACGCGCCGTAGTGGAACACCAGGAAGTACGCGACTCCCGGCACCATGAGCAGCAGCAGGACTCGCGAGGAGCGAAA
Source organism: Streptomyces sp. NPDC056486 (assembly GCF_042795295.1). Lineage (NCBI taxonomy): Bacteria > Bacillati > Actinomycetota > Actinomycetes > Kitasatosporales > Streptomycetaceae > Streptomyces > Streptomyces sp. NPDC056486. Next base: position 1,330 of record NZ_JBHTSF010000164.1, on the reverse strand, counting down.
CCGTTTCCATCGCTCATCACGCTTGATTTTGTTGCCATTTGGCACGTTACTGCGCTTGCCGGGCGGCTTCACCGCCTCGGTTTCCGTCCGGTCCTTCGTCACCGCTGGCACGGCAGCCCCTCCGTCGTCGGAACAAGGTGACCGGAATCTAAAGCGGTTACTAATCCCGGTCAACCCCCTTGACCCCGCTATCTCTTGACCACCGTCCCGACTTCGGCCTAGCCTCCAGGCGCTGTTGGGTAACCGGTTACTACGAGGGATGGTCACGCGTGGCAGACCAGGCTGCAGAGCTGAAGGGTCCACCGAGTACTCCACCGGGCGGTCCGCCGATCGCAGCGCTCGCCATGAGCGCGGATGTGGCGGACCGGGTGTTCGCCCCCGACATCCGCGAACGGCTCGCCCGCAGCGTGGAGTTGGCACCCGCCCTGCTTGCCGGACCGCTGACCGGGGCCGACGCGCGGGCGGTGCTCGCCGACGCGGAGATCCTGGTCACGGGCTGGAACTGCCCGCCGGTCACGGCGGAGGTCCTCGCGCACGCGCCTCGGCTGCGGGCCCTCGTGCATGCGGCCGGGTCGGTGAAACCCGTGGTCACGGACGCGCTGTGGGACCGGGGCGTGGTGGTCTCATCGGCGGCCGACGCGAACGCGGGGCCCGTCGTGGCCTACACGCTCGCCGCGATCACCTTCGCGTCGAAGGGCGCCCTTTCGACCGCGGCGGGCTATAGCGCCGGGTGGCCGCCCTTCACCGAGCGGACGGGCGCGGACGGCCGCACCATCGGCGTCATCGGGGCGTCCCGTATCGGCCGCGGGGTCATCGCGGCGCTGCGTGCTTCCGACGCGGGTCGGCGCGTGCTGCTCACCGATCCGTACGTCACGGTGGAGGAGGCGGCCGGGCTGGGAGTGGAGCTCGTCGACCTCTCGGAGCTGTGCCGTCGCAGCTCGATCGTCAGCGTCCACGCGCCCCAACTCCCCGCGACCCTGGGCATGGTGAGCGAGGAGATGCTGAAGCTGATCCCGGACGGCGGCACCGTCATCAACACGGCGCGGGGCTCACTGGTCGACACGGAGGCGCTGGCCAGGGAGTGCGGGGCGGGGCGCCTGGACGCGTTCCTGGACGTGACGGACCCCGAGCCGCTCCCTGCGGGGCATCCCTTGCTGGTGCTGCCGAACGTACTGGTCACCCCGCACATCGCCGGGGCGCAGGGGAGCGAGGTGCGCAGGCTCGGGGAGTACGCGGTGGGGGAGGTCGAGCGGTTCGTCAGGGGGGAGGAGCTGCGGGGGCGGCTGCTGAGGGAGGAGTTGCCGCGGACGGCTTGAGGGGGGGGAGTGAG
>NZ_JBHTSF010000163.1:0-19125 GCF_042795295.1 Streptomyces sp. NPDC056486 | reverse complement strand
GCTGATGCAGGGGGCGGGCCCATCGGCGTACGCGGGTGCGGTGACCTGCGACCCATCTGCCTCAGGTGCCTCAGGTGTCTCAGCCGAAGATCACGCAGGACGCGGCCGGGGCATCGATCGAGCCCGCGCGGCGCGGGATGCCCGTCGCCGGGTCCACGGCGAACCAGGTCACGTCGCCGGACCGCTCATTGGCCGCGTACAGGAACCGCCCCGACGGGTCGACGGCCAGGTCACGCGGCCAGTGACCGCCGCAGGGGACGGTGGCGGTGAGCCGCGGACGCGCCCCCTCCTCCTCAAGGGCGAGCACCGAGATGACGTCCTGGCCCCGGGTCGCGGTCCACAGGAAGCGGCCGTCGGGCGCGACGACGATCCCGGAGGGGAAGGCCTCGCCGTCGCCGTCCGTGGGCCCCGGCAGGACGGCCGCCTCGCCGAGCGGCTTGAGGGCCCCTCCGGCGGCGTCCCAGGCGCAGATCGTGATGGTGGGCGCCAGCTCGTTCAGGACGTACGCGAGATCGCCGCGAGGGTGGAACGCGAGGTGCCGTGGCCCTGAGCCCGGCCGCAGCGCGACCTCGCGGTGCAGGACCGGCTCGCCCGCCGCCGTGAGCTCGCAGACGCGTACGGAGTCGGTACCGAGGTCGACGCTCACCACCCAGCGGCCGCTCGGGTCCGGCAGGACCTGGTGGGCGTGCGGCCCCTGCTGGCGCTGCGGGTGGGGGCCCGCGCCGGTGTGCGCGAGGACGCCGGAAGGGGTGGTGGCGAGGCTGCCGTCGGAGCGCACCGGCACGGCACTGACGCTGCCGGAGCCGTAGTTGGCGGTGAGGACGTGCCCGGCGTGCAGGGCGAGATGGGTGGGAGCGGACCCGCCGACCGCCACCGGCCGTCCGGCCCGCTCAAGCTTGTCGCCGTCCAGGCGGTACGCGGAGACGGTGCCGTCGGACGTCTCGCTGACGGCGTAGAGCGTGTCACCTGCGGCCGAAAGCGCGAGGTACGAGGGGTCGGCGACCGTGTCCGTGGCGCTGAGGACGGTCAGCGCACCGCTGTCCGCGTCGACGGCGGCGGTGAGGATCCCGGCACCGCCCGCCGCGGTGAAGGATCCGATGTACGCCCGTTGACTGATCCCGTACCTGCCGACCACTGCGTTCCCCTCTCGACTCTCGACCGAGCACCGCGTCCAGGGGGCACTCGTGCGGCAGACGCTAGCAGCCGGTCTAGACCAAGGGACTCTGGACCGGAGCCTCCCGGACCAGGGCGTCGCCACTCTCGCCCCGCGCCCTGGCGAGGGCCTCGGGGTGGTGGACGTAGGCGGGGTGGCGCTCCACGGTGTCGTAGGTGCGGTGGAAGACGGGTGTCGCGCTGCCGGAAAGGGGCGGCACGATCCAGGACCAGTCGGCGCCCACGGTGCGGCCCCTGCTCTCCTCGCGGCCCAGGTGGGTCAGGAAGCGCCGGGACTCGGTGTGGTGGTCGGTCATTGTGACACCGGCCCGGTCGAAGGAGTGCAGCACGGCCCGGTTGAGCTCGACGAGGGCGCGGTCCTTCCAGAGCGAACGGTCGCTCGCCGTATCGAGCCCGAGCCGTTCGGCGACGCGCGGCAGCAGGTCGTAGCGGTCGCTGTCGGCGAGGTTGCGGGCGCCGATCTCGGTGCCCATGTACCAGCCGTTGAAGGGCGCGGAGGGGTAGCAGATGCCCCCGATCTCCAGGCACATGCAGGCCAGCGCGGGCACCGCGTGCCAGCGCAGCCCGAGCGCCGCCCACCAGGCGTGATCGGGGTGCCCGATCGGGACTTCGAGGACGGCGTCGGGCGGCAGCCTGAACCAGCGGGGCCTTTCGTCGGCGCCCTGGATCACCAGGGGCAGTACGTCGAAGGGGGTGCCGGGGCCGCCGGGCCAGCCGAGGCCGCGCGCGAACTCGGTGATCCCGGCGTTGCGCGGGTCGCCGACGACAATGCCGCCGGGGTGCCGGTACCCGGCGTACCGGATGAGCTGCTCGTTCCAGATGCGGGGCCCCGGACGGCCCGGCGCGTCGGGCGCGAAGACGGTGATGAGGGGCCTGATCCGCCGCCCGCCGCTGACGGCAGCGCGCAGATGGTCCGCCGACGCGGCGGCGATGTCCTCGGCGGCGGTCAGCTCCCTGCGGTCCAGGACGTGCAGGGAGCGCCAGTAGAGACGTCCGATGCAACGGGCGGCGTTGCGCCAGGCGAGCCGGGCGCCGAAGACGAGCTCGTCGTGGGTGTGGCGGTACGTCCCCGTTCCCGCGATCTCGGCGAGCACCTGGGCGATCCGTGGCGCGGGGTCACCGCGGTGGGTCTCGTCGTGGTGCAGGCGGATGAACTCGGCGGCGGCCCGGCGCAGGGCGGGCCCTGTCGGCGCACTGTCCGCGGGACGCGGCACCGACGGGGCGCCGTCGTCCTCGTGGCCCGCGGCACGCTCCGGGCAGGCGGTGTCGGCGGCACGCTGGTGCGCGAGCGCCGGTCCCGCGACCGGGCAGTGGCCCGGTCCGCTGCCCCGCGTCTCGCTGTCCGCAGGAGCTCCGTATCCGGCCCTGCGCAGGAAATTCCGCATGGTGCACCCCCAGGAGGCGGCTCCGGGGCACGGACCGCTCCCGCACGGTCCGCACGTCTGTTAGCCGCGGGATTACCCCTCCGACGGGGTGATCCACCCTGTATGTGCCCGGTGAACATGCCTCAGACGCGGGCGAACTGTCCACGCCGCGGCCGGAAACGGCAGGTCGGCGTGGGGTTCGCGGTCAGGGAGGTTTTCGCGGTCCGAGAGGTCAGGGAGAGGTTGCCGCGGCCGGGGGCCGGGCGGCTTCCTTGATGGCGGGCAGTGCGAGAGCGCCTGCCAGTTCCACCAGTTCCTCGTCGGTCGGGCGGATGGGCCCCTCGGCCCCGTCCTCGGCGAAAGCCCGGATGCGCGGGGTGCGGATCCCGGTCTTGTCGGCGATCGCCTGCGGCGTCAGATGCCGGCGGCGCATGGTCTTCTGGAGTAGCTGAGACAGGTCATCCATTGACCTCTCCTGCCCCGCTCGCGTGCGCTCATGCCGTACGTCCCGGCGCACGGTGTCCGGCGCACGGCGCCGCGGACCGTCACCTGGGCGTGACGGCTACCTGGGCAGGACGGCCCGGATGGTCTTGCCGGTGGGCCCACCGGTCACGGTGACCGCCTTTGCCATGTGCTGAACCATGGGCCAGCCGAATCCGCCGGTGCCGCCGGCCAGGTCGGGTGCCCGCTCCCGCGGCGGTCGCGGATCGGCGTCGCCGACCACCACCGCTATGCCGTCCGGCTGCGCCTCCAGGCGCAGGGAACACGATGTCCCGCGTGCGTGCCGTACGACGTTGGTGACGAGTTCGGAGACCGCGAGTTCGACGCTCACGGCGTCCTGGGGATCCACGGCAGGATGCAGTCCGCCGAGGAAGGAGCGGGTGAAGTCCCGGGCGTGGGCGACGGCTTCCGGCCTCTTGTCGAAGACCGCCTGTTGTGACGGTCCGGCGTCCAGTCGCGTCCCTTGCGTCCTCATGAGCCCTCCTCGTATGGGGGTGGCCTCTGTCCGAATATGGGATGGCCGCTGTCCGAGATGCACACTTGCCCGGCAATGCGGACCCTGTAACCCGTCGAAACATAACGGATCTTGTTGCACGACGGGGCGCATGAAGCACCGGAGTCGGGGTACGTGCGCTTCACCGGCCGGTCGGGGGACGACGGAGGGCCGGGTGACAGGGGAGGGAAAACATGACAGCGGCGACCGAGACTTCCACGGACACCGGCATCGCGGAGTTGCCTGAGATCGTTTCTCCTCAGGAGGTCGGGCCGAAGGACGCCCGTGCCCTGTCGATGCTGTTCTTCACCAGGCTCGCCGCGCTCGAAGAGGGCACACCGGAGTATCAGTACGCCCGCAACACCCTCGTCGAGATGAACATGTCCCTCGTGCGGTACGCCGCCGGACGGTTCCGCCACCGCAGCGACGACATGGAGGACATCGTCCAGGTCGGCACGATCGGCCTGATCAAGGCGATCGACCGCTTCGAACTCTCCCGCGAGGTCCAGTTCGCCACGTTCGCCGTGCCGTACATCGTCGGTGAGATCAAGCGGTTCTTCCGCGACACCTCCTGGGCCGTCCACGTTCCGCGCCGTCTCCAGGAGGCCCGCGTCGAACTGGCCAAGGCCACCGACGAGCTCAGCACCCGCCTCGGCCGCGCCCCCAAGGTCGGCGAACTCGCCGAGCTGATGGACCTCACCGAGGACGAGGTCATCGAGGCCCGGCAGGCCGCCAACGGCTACAACTCCACCTCCCTCGACGCCACCGTGCACGGCGACCGTGACGACAGCGAGGCGGCCCTCGCCGACTTCATCGGCGCGGAAGACCCCGCCATGGAGCTCGTGGAGGACTTCCACGCCCTCTCGCCCCTGCTCGCCCAACTCGACGAGCGGGACCGGCAGATCCTGCGTCTGCGGTTCGTCGACGAACTCACCCAGTCGCAGATCGGTGAGCACCTCGGCGTCTCCCAGATGCACGTCTCGCGCCTGCTCTCCCGCACCCTGGCCCGCCTGCGCGCCGGAATGCTCACCACCCGCTGACGCTCACCTCCTGCTCGACGCTCACTTCTTGGTGAAGCGGTGCCACCAGTGCCGTCGCCGGGGGTGCACGGCGCGTCCCAGCCTGCGGCCGATCAGCAGGTAGCCGAGGACCGCGCCGGTCGTGTTGAGCAGGACGTCGTCGATGTCGAAGGCCCGCCCGGTGACGAGAAAGCCCTGGGCCAGCTCGACGAGCAGCATCACCAGTGCCGTGACGGCTATGACGCGTACGAGCCCCCGGGCGCGGGGCAGGAGCACCGGCAGCAGCATGCCGAACGGCAGACCCAGGACGATGTTGCCGCCGAGCTGCTTGAGGGTGTCGCGGAACGCGGGCTGTGCGAGATAGTCGCGGATCGAATCGCCGGGGCGCAGGTTGCTGTGCGTCAAGGGCTCGGAGGCGGCCGATGGCTCCAGCGTCAGCCTCGCGAGGAGCACGGCGAAGACCACCGTCCCCGCGAAGGCGAGCAGCATCGCCATCGCACGCGCCCATCCGGAGAGCGGGGGCGCGTCGGGAGCGCTTCGGCTCCCTGATTCCCTCACGGTCTTGCCCTGCGGAACTGTCCGTGCCATCACGAGCCTCCAATTCAGGGGGTGTTCTGTCTGCGCCTTCCGGACGTCATGTGGGGTCCGTACGCCCGAACAGACCGGCGTGTCCCGGCGGGAGCTGCGTGAGTATGCGGCGCAGCAGCGCGTCGTCGGCGACCTCGGCGACCGTGGCGAGCACCGAGGTGACGGCACGGCGGGCCTGCCCCGCGTCGACGTCGACGCGGGCGCCCACCGCCGCGATGAAAGCCGCGGGCGTCAGGGGTTCGCTGGCCGATGGCCCTTCGGTGAGCAGCGGTTCGTACTGGTGGGGCAGCAGGCGGGCGAGATCCGTCCGGTCGTCCCCCACCAGATGCGCCCCCAGGACCTCAAGGACGCAGCGCACCGCCCCGGCGGCCTCCCGCCGGATCTTGTAGCCCCCGCGTTCCTGGACACGGTCAAGCAACACTTCCACCGACTCGTTCACGGCCGCTCCCCTCCTCGCTCTCGTCGGCATGGCGGACGTGCGACGGCTGCAGGACGGTGTCGGCCACGTCGAGCAGCGAGAGACCGTCGCGCGCGCTCACCCCCTGGAGCCACGCAAGCCCCTCGGCGACGGCGCAGTCCTGGCGGGCGGCGACATGGTCGGCGGCCTGGTGGATGCGCTCCCAGCGCGCCGCGCGCGTGCTGGTGGTCCACATCGGGCGCCGGCAGCCGGTGCCCGCGTGCACGGGCCGCCAGCGCATCAGCGCCTCCAGGGCGAGACCGGCGGCGCGCTGTGCGTGGGTGATGTGGGTGGGGGTCACCTCGGTGCGCTCGGAGTAGTAGAGACACAGCACGCCGACCGGTGTGTGACGGGCGTGCAGCGGCAGCGCAAGGACCCGCCGGGTGCCGGGCAGTTCATCGGACAGGGGCGTTCCCGTGCGGCACGGATAGTCGCGCAGGTCCGGCACGAACACGGGCCGCATCCCCAGTGCGGCGCTGACCGAGGGGCCGTCGGCGCGGGTGAACTGTGCGGCTTCTGCCTGCAGGGCGGGTTCGTCGGTGGCGTGCAGGAGTTGCCAGTGCTCGAGCCGTGGCAGCCAGGACAGGGCTGCCCGTCGAGCGCCCAGTGACTGCCTGAACGCCGTACAGAGCCGGTTCGGCAGCGCGCGTCGCCCGACAGCCGCCGCGACGGACACGTCATGCACGATCGACGGTGATTCCTCCGGCATGGTCAGCATCCCTCTCAGTCGCGCGCCTCATGGTCCGGCAGCGCCCTCCGAGCGGAGGCGCACGGCTTGGCCCGGCGCCCGAAGGAGCGGAAGTTCGTCTACCACGCGATGGGCCACCTCATGTCTCATCGGCTCTCATCGGCAGGGCGGCTTCCGGCAGTCGAGGGGAACGTGCCTGCTCAGGCCAGCTCAGGCCCCGATCAAGGGCGTACGAGTCGAAGTGCGCAGCGGCACGGCCAGCTCGACGAGTGCCTTCTCCAGGCCGTGCAGATGGGCCAACACGGGCTCGGCGGCGGAGGGATGCGGCAGGGCGACGGCGTCGGTGGCCGGTCCGCGAGCCGCCTTTGGCGCGGTGAGTGCCTCCACCGCGGCTTCCACGCGCCAGCAGGCTGCGGCGAGCCTGTCGTCGTGGGAGGCCTCGGGGTCCGCGGCGATCGAGGCGAGCCCGCGCACCTCGCGGGCGCAGGCGTCGAGCAGTTCGAGCACGTGGCGGGCGCGTTCCTTGCGGGCCCGCAGCGGGCTGAACGGGTGCACCAGCGGAGCCAGCGAGAACCGCACCTTCCCGAGAAGCTGCTCGAGCTCGGCGACGCGCGGCGCGGGGTCGGCGTGCCGGGACCCGGCGAGCCGGGCCGCGGCCTCCTCCGTGCAGGCGTGCACACAGCGCAGGGCGCGCTCGATCCAGGCGTTCGTCGTGGCGTGCGTGGTGACGGGCAGGACGAGGAGCACAGCGAGTACGGCGCCGAGCGCCCCCACGCCGGTCTCCGCGACCCGCAGGGCGAGCAGCCCCGGGTTCAGCACCCCGAGCAGCCCGTAGAGCACGCCTGCCATCACGGTGACGGCGAGCATCATCCACGTGTACGAGACCGCGGCCGTGTAGAAGATCCCGAAGACGCTGACGGCGACGATGACCGCCGAAGGCACCGGCGCACCGTGCAGCGGGACCGCGAGGACGAAACCGGCGCCGATGCCGATGACCGTGCCGAGCACCCGCCGGAAGCTGCGCACCAGCGTCTCCCCGCTCGACGCGGTGTTCACGAACACCCACCAGGTGGCGCCCACGGCCCAGTACCACCGCTCGTGGGAGAGCACCTGCCCCGCGGCAAGGGCGAAGGCGCCGCCGAGCGCCGCCTGGACAGCCTGCCGCGTGGTCGTCCTGGCAAGGCCCCTGCCACCCGGCACCGTGGGTACGGCAGCGGCCGGCAGGCGGCGCTCGTAGCACCACAGCCCGAACCGTACGGACGACGAGGCGCACAGCGACAGCAGGATGGCGGCGAACAGCTCGGGCAACTGCTCCGGCCCCGTGTGCAGGAACTGCGTCGCGAAGAACATCATGAACGCGAACACCCCGAGCGAGTGTCCGCGCGGCCCCCACCGCCGCGCGTACACGCCCACGCCCATCACGGCGAGGAAAGCGACGTCCCGCGCCACGGGTACGTCATGCAGCACCGCCGCGAGAGCGAGCACGGGAAACCCGACCGCGGGCAGCAGAGCCGTAGTGACGGCCTGCCCCTTCACCGTCGCGTCGCCCACGGTGAAGAGAGCGAGCAGCGCCGCGAGCCCGCCGGTGATCGCCGCGGCGAGCGAGTGCCCGGCAAGACCGCACACGGTCACCGCAAGCGCGATGCCGATGACGGCCCGCGCGGCGAACCGCAGCCGCACCCGCCCCGGATCCGGCGCCACGAACACGCTCTTCAGCACAGCTTCCCCGCCCCTTTCGCGTCCAGCTCGACCTGCCCGCATGCAAAAGGCGCCGCGGGAATCCGCAGCGCCATCGACAGCCACATCACACCATCAAGAGCCTTACTGGCTCAACTGGCACCAGTTCCATTGAGCCAATGGCACACTGATGTGCCCCCATGCCATGCCACCGGAGGGCCAACGGACCATGTGACGGTCACCACCGCGAAGGCTCACCGCGGCCGCCGGAAAGCGCCTGGGCCGATTCCCCTGGCGTAAACGCCGCTGACCTGGGTAGTTGCCGAGCACCCCGTCGTAGGCCGGAAGTTCTCACGTCTCAGGAGTCGTCATGCCCGGAGTGATCGACCGCATCAAGCAGTTCGTCCGCAGCCCTCAAGGTCAGCGCACGATCCGTCAGGTCCGCCAGGCCTCGGCCGACCCCAAGAAGCGGGCCCAGGCCAAGCGGATGCTCGGCAAGCTCCGAGGGCGCCACTGAGCTTCGCCGAGGAGCCGCCGTACGCGATCCGCGGGCTACGGCGCCCTCGGCGGCCACTGCGGGCGCTGGTCCTCCGGCAGGGTGAGCAGGGCCTGGCCGACCGTGCGATAGGCGGGGAGCAGTTCCGTGCTGCCGGTCAGCGCCAGCATTTCCGAGAGGCGCCGCCCTGCCCCCGCAAGGAGCAGCCTGCCCTCACGGCGGGCGAGCAGCCAGCGCACGGCGAGCAGGCAGTTGAGCCCGCGCGAGTCGCAGAACATCAGCGCCGTCACATCCAGGACCAGATGCCGGTGACCGGCCTCCACACTGGCGCCGAGGGTACGCAGGAAGAACTCCTCGCAGGACTGGTCGAGCTCGCCGCTGACCCGCAGCACCGCGGAGTCGGAGCAACTCGCGAGCTCGGTGATGGTCAGGCGATGGGTCTCAGTGGACATCGCACCCCCAAGAGCCATCGTACCGAGATCAGCACAGGAGCCTCTCCCGGAACAGCTCGGCGCGGCTCGCGCCCCGTCATTTACCTCTTGTCGAGGAGCTTGACCCGCAGCCGCCCGAGGATCCGGGTGAGGATGCGCGAGACGTGCATCTGGGAGATGCCCAGCTCCGCACCGATCTCGCTCTGCGTCATGTCGGCGGCGAAGCGCATCGCGAGAATCTTGCGCTCGCGCTCCGGGAGCGCGGCGATGAGCGGCTTCAGGGTGTGCAGGTCCTCGACCTTGTCCAGCTCCGGGTCGCGGTAGCCCACGTGGTCGGCCAGCGTGTCGTCGGAGTCGACGCCGTCGGCCGGATAGTCCAGGGAGGCTGTCGTGTAGCCGTTGGCGGCGGTCAGGCCTTCGCTGACCTCGGCCTCGTCCAGGTCCAGATGCTCGGCGAGTTCCGCCGTGGTCGGGGTGTGCCCGTTGGTCTGCTCGAGATCGGTGGTGGCCTTCACCAGGTCCAGGCGGAGTTCCTGCAGCCGGCGGGGAACGCGCACGGCCCAGGTGGTGTCGCGGAAGAAGCGTTTGATCTCGCCCATGATGGTCGGCAGTGCGAAGGTGGGAAACTCCACGCCCCGCTGGAGGTCGAAGCGGTTGATCGCCTTGATCAGACCGATCGTGCCCACCTGGACGACGTCCTCGAACGATTCGTCGCGCGGGCGCATCCGATGCGCCGCGTACTGCACGAGGTTGAGGTTCAGCTCCACCAGCGAGTTGCGTACGTAGGAGTACTCGGGCGTGCCTTCCTCCACCGCGTCGAGGCGGGCGAAGAGCGTCTTGGAGAGGGCCCTCAGGTCGGCCGTGCGCTTTCCGACGACAGGGGGCAGGGGGTGCTCTGAGGCCGTCGGATCGGCTGCGGCGACATCGGGGCCGGCGGTATGTCGTTCGGCGAACGACACCGTGGGTCCTTGGCTGCTCGTCGTCGAGGCCACCATCGTCACTCCCGAAACGCAAGGCGCCCTCGGGGTGAGAGCGCGCCGTGCACGGGCTCTTACCCACCATCTGCCGTTACATTCCCGTGACTTGACTCTCCGTACAGGAACCATGGGAGTCAGGCCGGCTCCGGGCCGACCACACCATTGGGTGAGTGTGCCTCCTGGAGCGCCGGGCAGCGGAAGCGCCATGCAACTCATCAACCGGATCGAACACACCATGGAGCGATGGACAACCACCCTGTGGACTCAGCTGCTTCCGCCCAGACACAAGCGGGGGGAAGTAGTCGCCATACTGCGCCGGCAGTGCGATGACAGCGCCTTGATCCTCGGGCGCGAGCGCGTCCTTGTCCCCAACTCGTTCGTCATCGAACTTCCGCCGGAGAGCCACCGCAGGCTGAGCACCACCGGCACGGAGTTGGGCCGCTACCTCGCCGCTCAGGTCCACCGTCACGCCGCAGAGCAGGGCTACATGTTCGCGGGACCCGTCGCGGTCAGCCTGCGGTCGGCCGGTGGCGACGCGGTCGGCAGGTTCCAGGTTCACGGGCGGATCACCCCGGCAGAACACGGGGCGGCCCCCGGGATGATCCCCGGGCCGACCCCTGCGGCAGAAACGCTGTGTTTCGAGCCGACCAATATGTGTGTCGGCCGTGAGAGAAATCAGCGCGACGCGCCCTGAGAGTTTCTTGCACGACGCCCGGAACGCATTTTTGTACCACACAGAGCCGATCGCACCGTGCTACTGTCGATCTCAGTTGCAGTTGTGGTTCCCAAAAAACTTCAAGTGCCCTCACCAGTCGATTCTTGTCCGGTGGGAGCACTTTTGTATTTCCGGTCATTTCCGGCGGGGCAATCATCGCGGCGACACGGAGTCCGCACAGTGCGAACTCCGGGCACTGCCCCGAATGGAGATTAGACATGGCTATTGGCACCGTGAAGTGGTTCAACTCGGAAAAGGGCTTCGGCTTCATCGAGCAGGACGGCGGCGGCCCCGACGTCTTCGCCCACTACTCGAACATCGCCGCCCAGGGCTTCCGTGAGCTCCAGGAAGGCCAGAAGGTGAACTTCGACATCGCCCAGGGCCAGAAGGGCCCGACGGCCGAGAACATCGTTCCCGCCTGATCGTCGTAGCACGCGAACCTCATAGCCGGGGCCCGCACCGGATAGGTGCGGGTCCCGGCTTGTGCTGTCACCAGGCCCAGGAAGGCATTTCCGTATGAATCGCTCCGATCGCCCCGCACGTCCTGCCCGCGGGCGCTCCACGAACGCACGCGGAAAGGCCCCGGTGGCCGGCGGCGGCCAGGCGAGGGGCGCCGCGAAGAAGCCCGGCCGCGCCAAGGCGAGGCCGGTGGGGGGCGAATTCGCGCTCCCCGAGAGCATCGAGCCCGCGCTGCCCGCAGTCGAGGCGTTCGCCGACCTGGACATGCCCGAGGCGCTGCTGAAGACGCTGGCCGCACAGGGCGTGACCGAGCCCTTCCCGATCCAGGCAGCCACGCTCCCCAACTCCCTCGCGGGCCGCGACATCCTCGGCCGTGGCCGCACCGGCTCCGGCAAGACCCTCGCCTTCGGCCTCGCGCTCCTGGCCCGCACCGCGGGCCGCCGCGCCGAGCCGCGCTCTCCCCTCGCCCTGGTCCTGGTCCCCACACGTGAGCTCGCGCAGCAGGTGACGGACGCCCTTACGCCGTACGCCACCTCCGTGAACCTGCGCATGTCGACGGTCGTCGGCGGTCTCTCCATCGCCAAGCAGGCGGGCACGCTCCGCCGCGGCGCCGAGATCATGGTGGCGACCCCCGGGCGTCTGAAGGACCTCATCGAGCGCGGCGACGCCGATCTCTCGCAGGTGCGGACGACGGTCCTCGACGAGGCCGACCAGATGGCCGACATGGGCTTCATGCCGCAGGTCACCGCGCTCCTGAAGCAGGTCGAGCAGGGTGGCCAGACCATGCTGTTCTCCGCCACGCTCGACAAGAACATCGACCGGCTCGTCCGGATGTTCCTGACGGACCCGGTCGTGCACTCCGTCGACCCGTCCGCCGGAGCGGTCACGACGATGGAACACCACGTTCTGTACGTCGCCGACGAGACCGACAAGAAGGCCGTGGCCCTGCGTATCGCCGCCCGCGAGGGCCGGGTGATCATGTTCTTGGACACCAAGCGCGCGGTGGACCGCTTCACCAAGCGGCTGCTCGCCAACGGTGTGAGGGCCTCCGGGCTGCACGGCGGCCGTTCGCAGCCGCAGCGCAACCGGACCCTGGACCAGTTCAAGACCGGTGAGGTCACCGCGCTCGTCGCCACCAACGTGGCCGCCCGCGGCATCCACGTCGACGACCTCGACCTGGTCGTGAACATCGACCCGCCCACCGACCACAAGGACTACCTCCACCGTGGCGGGCGTACCGCGCGGGCCGGGGAGTCGGGCAGTGTCGTCACCCTCGTCCTGCCGGACGAGAAGCGCGAGATGACGCGTCTGATGTCCGACGCGGAGATCAGCCCGAAGACGGCGCGAGTGAAGTCCACGGACGAGGAACTGGTCCGTATCACCGGTGCGCGGGAGCCCTCCGGGGTGCCGGTCGTCATCGAGGTTCCCCAGCAGCAGCAGGCCTCGCCGCAGCGTGCCCGGCGGGGGCGTCCCGCCGGTCAGGGCGGGGGCGGCGGCCAGGGGCAGCGTCGGGCCCGGTCCCAGGGGCAGTCGCAGTCCGGCCAGGGTGGACAGGGTCAGTCCAGGTCCCAGTCCCAGGGCGGCGGTCGCCCTTCCGCGGGTGGCGGCGGCGGTGGCGGCAGGCCCTCCGCGGGCGGCGGCGCCGGTGGCGGCAGGCCCTCCGCGGGTGGCGGTGCCGGTGGCGGCCGTGCGCGGCGTGGCGGTGGCGGTGGCGGTCGCCCCAGTGGGGGCGGGGCGCGCCGAGCGGCGTAGTAGTGCGGGTGCCCGGCGGTGGGGCGTTGTGCCCTGCTGCCGGGCCTCTTCCACCCGTTGCCGCACCTGCCGAAGTCCGAGGGAGGCCCCGATGCCCGAGAAGCAACCCCAGCCGCGCGAGCGGCAGTTGCTGCCCCTGGTCGGTGGCGGTGACGGTGGCGGTGGCGACGACCGGCAGGAACTGAGGGCCGACTGCGGCAGTTGCTTCGGGCTCTGCTGCGTGGCCCTCACCCTCTCCAAGTCCTCGGACTTCCCCGTCAACAAGGCCGCCGGCACCCCCTGCACCAACCTCAAGCAGGACTTCCGCTGCGGCATCCACCAGAACCTGCGCCAGAAGGGTTTCTCCGGCTGCACGGTCTACGACTGCTTCGGTGCGGGCCAGAAGGTTTCGCAGGCCACCTACGGCGGAACCGACTGGCGGCAGGCCCCCGACACCGCCCGCCAGATGTTCGACGTGTTCCCGGTGATGCGCCAACTCCACGAACTTCTCTGGTACTTGACCGAAGCGCTCACGCTGCCGCAGGCCCGCCCGATCAGAGGCGAGCTCCAGCACGCGCTGGACACGACCGAGCAGCTCACCCACGACGCTCCCGCAGTCGTGGCCGAGACGGACGTGGCCGCACACCGTGAGGACGTCAACGTCCTCCTGCTGCGCACCAGTGAACTCATGCGCGCGGACATCCGCCGGAAGAAGAAGGACCGCAGGGGAGCCGACCTGTTCGGCGCCCGCCTCAAGGGCGCCGACCTCCGAGGTGTCACCCTCCGCGGTGCCTGCCTCATCGCAGCGGACCTCCGCGGCGCCGACCTCCGCCAGGCCGACCTGATCGGCGCGGACTTCCGGGACACGGATCTGCGCGGCGCGGACCTCACCGGCAGCATCTTCCTGACCCAGTCGCAGGTGAACGCGGCGAAGGGCGACGCCGAGACGAAACTCCCCCCGGCCCTGACGCGCCCCGCGCACTGGAGCCGGGGATAGGACGGGTTCGCGCCCTTACGCGTCGCCGCACCCCTACGTGTCGCCGCACCCCTACGTGTCTACGTGTCGCACTCCAGCACCGTCCGGCACAACGTGCACCGCGCCCGCATCCGCCCCCGCGCAGGCAACCGGATCCGCTGCTGACAGGTGGGGCAGGGGAACGAGACCCGCAGCGGCTCGGCCCCGCCTGATGCGCGGGAGAACGAATACGCCCCCGCTCCACCGGAGCCGTGCGCCAGCGCGTACCGCCGATCCTTCGCGTACCGTCGCCGCCCCGCCCATCCAGCGGCCGTGAGCGGTGGCTGCTGCTCGTCGAGCCGGGCCTGCGCGAGCCCCTTCGTATAGGCGGTGTACGCCTGCGCGCTGGTGAACCACGTCTCCGGCGCCTCACCGAAGGCGATGGCCCGCTTGGCGAGTACGTACCCGAACTCCTCCGGCGTCAGATACCCGAGCTTCTGCGACGAGGCGCCGTCCTCCCGATAGGCGTCCAGGAGGAGCCATCCCGCGCCCAGATAGGTGGTGGCGGTATCCGTGAGGATCTCGTTGTCGCGTGTGCCGGGGAACGCCAGATCGAGCCGGTGCAGATACACGTGCATGACCTCGTGGGCGAGGGCGGCGCCGATGTCCCTGCGATGCGTACGGAACCGGTCGTTCAGTTCGATGAAGTACTCGGGCCCCGCGGCGAGTTCGACGTCCGCCGCGTGTTCCATCTCGCGGAAGCTGACGATCATGCGGGCGTCCGGAAGGCGGAGGTGCCGCACCATCTCGCGGGCCACCCGCTGCACGCCCAGATGCAGATCCTCCTGGTCGGAGAAGGCGACGTCGGCGGGGGCGATGCTGGTGTCGAAGGTGTGGACGCCGTCGTACGAGAGGCGCTTGTAGAGCGCGGTGATCGCGGAGCGCACCGTCTCCAGGTGGGGGTAGCCGTGCACCACCGGGCCGCCGTCCGTCACGTCCGCACCCCCAAGAAGAAGACGGTTCGAGTCGTCTCAGCGTGTGTCGAGTTGCCGCGATTCGCCTCAACCCGGTTCCACTGTAAGACGCATGTTAGGGCGCACTCCCGTATCCGGAACCAGCCCGCGCGCGGGCCCGTGGCTGAAAACCGCCCCTTGCTCTATGCGGACACTGATCTCCATAATCCGCAACAACGCATTGGCGGGCTCATGCCATCCTCGTGCTTCCGCGGGGAGGGACTGGGGCCGCGAACGCGTGCAACCCCCCACGAACCCCCCACGAAGGGAAACCCGTTGAACACCAAGCTGCGTGGAGTCAAGAGAGCCGCCACCCTCGGTGCCATCGCCCTCGCATGTGTCAGTCTCCAGCCCGTCGCCGCTTCCGCGGCCCCGCACCCCGGCCCCACCCCGGGTGAGCGCATCGTCGGCGGTACCCCCGCCGAGCAGGGCGAATTCCCGTTCATGGTCCGTCTGTCGATGGGCTGTGGCGGCGCGCTGTACGCCAAGGACATCGTGCTGACCGCCGCCCACTGTGTGGACGGTTCGGGCGACAACACGAGCATCACCGCCACCGGTGGTGTCGTGGACCTGGAGAGCTCGGACGCGATCACCGTCAAGTCCACGAAGGTTCTGCAGGCGCCGGGCTACGACGGCAAGGGCAAGGACTGGGCGCTCATCAAGCTCGCCAAGCCGATCGACCAGCCCACGCTGAAGATCGCCAAGGACACCAAGTTCAACGAGGGCGACTTCACCATCGCCGGTTGGGGTGCCGACAAGGAGGGTGGCGACCAGCAGCGCCACCTGCTCAAGGCGACGGTTCCGTTCGTGAGCGACGCGGACTGCAAGGCCGCGTACGGCGACGACCTCACGCCCGGCGAGGAACTCTGCGCCGGCAAGCTGGCGGAGGGCGGCACGGACACCTGCCAGGGTGACTCCGGCGGCCCCATGTTCCGCAAGGACGAGGCCGGGGAGTACATCCAGGTCGGCATCGTCAGCTGGGGCAACGGGTGCGCGCGGCCCAAGTTCCCCGGGGTCTACACCGAGGTGTCGACGTTCGCCGGTGACATAGAGAAGGCGGCGTCGAGTCTCTGACGCTTTGCTGGACGCGGGGCCGGACCATTCGGTGGTCCGGCCCCGTTCCGTCTTGGGGCGGGGCGATCGGGCGGGTGGGCGCGAAGGCTTGTTTAGTCCAAGACCTGCCTCCCCTTTGTCCATGGGCGTACAAGACCCTCCCGGCGCAGGGTGACCGCACCGAGATCCGTTCCACGGAGGGGTGCCATGCAGCCGTCAGACACGTCAGGGCCAAGCCGCAGAGTCGTAGTCGCCACGGGCGCGCTGGCCGGTGTCGGCGCAGCCGTCGGCCTCGGCGGAGCCGCCTCAGCCGCGGCAAGGACAGCCGCGGCAGGCGAAGCCGTACTCCGCTCCGCCGACCTCGACGTGCGCGTCGCCACCGACTTCCCCCGCGTCGTCTCGTACACGGACCGCGCCACCAAAGCGGTCCTGCACGCCCAGTCGGAGGCCGTCAGCACGCTCCTGGTGGACGACAAGACGCACACCCCGAAGGTGACCGCCACCAGGGACGGGGACGACCGGGTCGCCTACGTTCTCGCCCTCGGCGGCGGTACCACCATCACCGTCGAGATCGCCCTCAAGGGGCGCCATGTGCAGTGGCGCGTGACGGAGATCAAGGACACCGATGCCCTGCGCGTCGGCACACTGCGCATCCCCGGCCTCGCCCTTCTCTCCGTACGCAGCGATCAGCCGGGCGCCGCACTTCTCGCCGCCAAGATCCAGCTCGACAAGGCCAAGAGCGGGGACACCGAGGTCAAGCTGTCCCCGGACACCGCCGCACAAGCACCCACCGGATGCGCCTACGCCGTCGTCGCGCACGACACGCTGGGCGGCGCCGTCGAGACCAACACCGTCTACGACAAGCCCACCACCGAGGCCGGAACCACCTGGGACAACGGCAGGCTCTGGCGCGAGACCGTCAAGAAGAGCGGTTACGTGGAGGCCCGGCTGGCCCCCGGCCAGTGGACGCACCGCGCGGCCACCGCCGCCGTCGGCGACACCGAGCCCCTTCCGTACGCCACCGTCGTCATCACCGGCGACCGCAACGGTGACGGCAAGGTCGACTGGCAGGACGCCGCCATCGCGTTCCGCGACATCATGGTGAAGCCGGTCGGCGCGGACGAGCAGCATCTGCGCGTAGTCCCGCACATTCCTTTCAACTTCGCCTCGCAGGCCACGAATCCGTTCCTCGCGACCCTCGACAACGTCAAGCGGATCCACCTGGCCACGGACGGCTTGCGGCAGTACACGCTGCTCAAGGGCTATCAGTCCGAGGGTCACGACTCCGCGCATCCCGACTACGCGGGCAACTACAACACGCGCGCGGGCGGCCTTGGCGACCTCAACACCCTGGTCAGGGAAGGCAAGAAGTGGAACAGCGACTTCAGCGTGCATGTGAATGCCACGGAGTCCTATCCCGTCGCGAACGCCTTCTCCGAAAAGCTCGTCGACAAGGCCGATGAACAGTGGGACTGGCTGGATCAGAGCTACCGCATCGACCAGCGGCGGGACCTGGTCTCCGGCGACATCATCAAGCGGTTCGCCGATCTGCGGGACGAAGCCGACGGTGCGCTGAACGCTCTCTACATCGACGTGTTCCGTGAGTCGGGGTGGACGTCCGACAGGCTGCAGCGCGCCCTGCGCGAACAGGGCTGGATCGTCACCAGCGAGTGGGGACACGGCTTCGAGCGCTCGTCCGTCTGGTCGCACTGGGCCACGGAGCCGGATTACGGTCCTGACACCTCGCGGGGCATCAACTCCCGCCTTATCCGTTTCATCCGGAATCACCAGAAGGATGTCTTCGCCGATAAATGGCCGACGCTTCTGGGTATTGCTCGCATGGGTAACTTCGAAGGGTGGGTCGGTAAGACCGACTGGGCCTATTTCTATGACCTGATCTGGTCCGATTCACTGCCCGCCAAGTATCTCCAGGCCTACCCCATCAAGTCCTGGGGCGAACACGAGATCAGTTTCTTCGGAGAGGGCGGAGAGGCAGGGGAGAGCGGGACGGTGGTCTCCGACACGGGAGGTGTCCGTCGGATCGTGACGGACGGCCGTGTCGTCTATGACGGGGGGAGCTATCTGCTTCCCTGGGAGCCTCGCAAGGCCACCGATCCAGGCAAGCTCTATCACTACAACCCCAAGGGCGGGCAGGGCAGTTGGCAGCTGCCGCGCGGGTGGTCCGGGCTCGGCAAGGTCGCGCTGTACCGGCTCACCGATCAAGGGCGGGTCTTCGTCGCCGATGTTCCGGTGCGTGGCGGCAAGGTCACCCTCGACGCCAAGGCCAAGCAGCCCTACGTCCTCTACCGCAGGCGTGCCGCCGCGGTGCCCGACCCCGGCTGGGGGCAGGCGACCCCACTGCGAGACCCGGGCTTCAACTCCGCGTCCCTGGACGGCTGGAAGGTCTCAGGACCCGCCTCTGTCGCGCTCAGCAAGCTCGGTGACCACGAACTCGTCATCGGCTCGGGCGGCAAGGCCGCCGTCGGCCAGCGGCTGCGCCGCCTGAAGGCAGGAACGTACGTCGCCTCCGTACAGGTTGAGGTCGGGGACAAGGCAGGCGACGAACGGAAGGCCACCCTGGAGGTGCGCACCGCCGACGGTGTCACCGCAGCCAACTGGACGCGGACCTCCACGGCGGGCAACTACGTGGCCGCCGACCGCAAGCACGGCACCCGCTTCCAGCGGATGTCCGTGCCCTTCACCGTCCCCGAGGGCGGCGGCCCGGCCGAGCTGACGCTGCGGGCCGACGCGGGCCACGCGCGCGTGCGCTTCGACAACGTACGCATCGTCTCCACGCGTGGCAGCGCCGCCGGAGCAGGGCAACTCGTCTCCGAGGACTTCGAGCAGGTGCCGCAGGGCTGGGGGCCGTTCGTGAAGGGCGACGCGGGAGACGTCACCGACCCGCGCACGCACATCGCGCAACGGCACGCCCCGTTCACGCAGCGCGGCTGGAACGGCAAGGCGATCGACGACGTCATCGACGGGGCGCAGTCACTCAAGTCCCGCGGCGAGAACACCGGTCTCGTCTACCGCACCGTCCCGCACACCGCCCGCTTCGAGGCGGGCAAGCGCTACCGCGTCACCTTCCGGTACGAGAACGAGAAGGCGGGGCAGTACGCGTGGATCACCGCCGCCGATGAGCCCGCGGCCCGTGAGATCGATCGCAAGGAGCTGCCCGTCGCGACCGAACCCACCGTCCTGACCTACGAGTTCACCGCCCCCGCCAAGGGCGAGGCGTGGGTCGGGCTGCGCAAGAGCGGGGACGACGGCACCGCGGAGTTCGTCCTGGACGCCTTCGAGGTGCGCGAGATCTGAGGAAAGCTGGGAAGCTGGAG
>NZ_JBHTSF010000162.1:0-19210 GCF_042795295.1 Streptomyces sp. NPDC056486 | reverse complement strand
GGATATTCCAGCCCGGCCGGCGATTGAGGACATCTTGTACGGGGTCTGGGGCGGAGCCCCAGGTAGGCCCGGGGCGCAGGCACGGTTTGTGGGAAGGGGCGGGGTTGGGGGTAATTACTGTTCCAGCCCCCAGCTATGGATCCGCCGAGGATGAATCCGGATCAGCTCCTCGCTGAAGTGAGGCCCCAATTCATGCGGCCCCGTAAGGAGTTCCGCATCCCCCCGGATGTCGACTCCCCGCACCTTCCACGGCCTCTCGCTCAGGACGTCGTCGACGACCAGTGACACCTTCGGATTCTTCTGGAGGTTGCGCCACTTCTTGGTGGCGCCCAGCGCATACCCGCCGATCAGGATCGTCCCGTCGTCCTGCGGAAAGAACCCCACAGGATTCGCCTGCGGCTGACCCGTCGCGTCGACGCTGGCCATCCGGCCCAGACGCTGGGACTTGAGGTACGCCCGCTCGGCCTCGCTGAATTCGGTCATGGCGCGAGCCTCGCACGCGTACCCCGTCCATGCATCGGATCTTGGACCTAGGACCGGCAGACAGTCGGTCTAGACCGCGGGCAGGCCCCAGCGCGGCGCCTCCTCGTTCGGTTCGACCGGAGTGATCCGCAGGTCGGGCCGGTCGCCCTTGGCCGTCACGAGCGCCGACTCGCCCCGCCGGAGGGCGATCCTGATGGCGCCCGCATCCGCGCCCTCGCCCACGTCCTCGTACGAGACAGGGCGCCCACGCTCGTCCCGCACCTCGATCGCCCCCGCGATCCCGTGCCGCACGACGCACGGCGCCCCCGCCTCGCTCACGAGCCGCACCCAGCGGGTCGCCCCGCCCTCCCGGACCGCGCTGAGCAGGAACGCCCCCTGCGTACGGAAGTTGTGCACCGTCAGGTCCGCCCATGCCGACGGCAGTGCGGGGAAGACGCGGATGACGTCGCCCCAGGACTGGCAGACCATGTCGTGCAGGGACTGCGCGGCGGAGAGCGGGGTCTCGATGACCGGGCCCGACTCCTTGTACATGGTGTTGGGCTGGATGAACCGCGTCATCAGCTGGCCCAGGTACTTCAGCGCGTCCTCGCCCTTGCCGAGCAGTGCCGACATGGACGCGGCGCCCGTGAACGTATAGCCCTGCAAGGCACCTTCGAAGCCGACCCAGTGCGCCAAGGACCGTTCGATCAGGGCGCGTTCCTCCGCCGTGCGGCCCGTCACCTCGTAGAGGGGGTACACCGCGAGCATGTGGGAGTAGTGGCGGTGCGACTTCGCGAAGGGGATGTCCGCGCCGATCATGTAGCCGTTCGCGTCGGTCGGGTACCCGGTCAGTCTGCTCCCCACGTCCCGCCAGCGCGGTGCCAACTTGTCGTCCACATGCAGGAGTTCCGCCACTTCGAGGAGCGTGCGGCAACCCCATTTCAGGAGCATCAAGTCGTAGTTGCAGTCGCGCGAGTTGCCGCCGTACTCGGGCGAGAAGGTCGCGGGGAGGTGCAGCTTGCCGTCCGCGCCCGGCTCAAGGAAGTGCAGGTAGTAGTTGACCGCTTTCCGCAGGAGCGGGAAGAGGACGTCTCGCAGGATCGACTTGTCCATCGTGTGGCGGTAGCTCAGCCAGACGTTGTGCAGCGCCCAAATGAGGTTGCCCACTTCGGGAGTTGGCGGGTCCTGCCCGGGGATGCCGACTCCGTAGCCGCCGTCCGTCACCGACGCGCCGTTCACCAGGGACGCGTCCGTGGTGCGCGGGATGCCGAGCGAGTCCGCGCGGTAGGGCGCCGCCATCTCCTTGGTGAGGTTGGACCGGAATTCGCTCAACGCGCGTGTGACGGCGTCAAGTTCGATGTGGTTGGAGCCGTGGATCAGCCAGTACTCCAGCTGAACGTTCAGGTTCCACCAGGTGTTGGGCCACGGAGTGGGCTCGAGCCAGGGGCCGCAGGTCGCCATCACCGGGGCGTCGCGGCGGGCGGCCGCCGCCGTCTTGTATAGCTGGATCCAGTAGAAGCGCTGCATCCGGGCGTCGGGCAGCGACAGGAAGCTCTTGCGGTAGTACGCGTGCCACCAGGCCCGGTGCGACACCGCGAGCCCGTCGTACGACAGACCCGCCGCACCCCGCACGGCGCGTACCGCACGGTCGCGGGCCGTCGTCCTGGGGTGCGAGTGCGCCACGTTCACGTACAGCGTCCGTGCGCCGCCCCGCGTCCGCTCCCGCCACGCGGTGACGTGCTGCCCGCCCGCGAGCAGCGGCTGTACGGCGGCCGTGACGCCGTCGTTCTCCTTGATCTCGGCTGGCGGGTTGCCCGCGTATCCGTCCGGCAGCGGCTTGAACGCGGCGCGCGGGCTGATCGCATCCGCCGGATGGAACACCCAGCGGAAGCCGCGCTCACCCGCGCTCGGGGTGACCTCGACGGCGAGGACGGAGCGTGTGGTGTGCACCTGCGCACGGAGCTTCAGGGTGCCCTTGTCCGTGGTGAGGGTGCCGGTCAGCTCGGCGTCGTGCAGCCGCAGGCGCCAGTCGATGCCGGTGATCCTGCCGACGGGTTCGAGGGTGAAATGGCCGATCGGCAGGCGCGCCAGGCCGAAGAGGGAGCCGAACTCGGGGCGGTGGTCCTGCACCTCGGAGTGCTGGATGTTGAAACGCAGCGCCGTGGTCTCACCGCCCGGCTGCGCGCTCGGCTCGGCGTAGATCCCCGAGCCGAGGAAGCCGTTGCCGAGGTAGGGGCCCTCGTACCAGGTCTTCGGCAGCTTCTGCCAGACGAGGTCGGCGTCGTCGAGGACGGTGCGCCAGGGGTCGCCGGGCGCGCTCAGCGTTCCCGCTCCTGCTCCCGTTCCCGCTTCCTGGGGAGCGGCTGCGGCCTGGGCGGGCAGGCCTCCGGCTATCAGCGCGCCGCCGACCGCGGTTCCGGTGGTGGCGAGCACGGTTCTTCTGGACGGTCTTGGCATCGCGTCTCCCGAGCAATTCCCGCGTCATCGAGTCATCGGAGCTTTACCTCCGCTTGAAGCTAGAGATGGTGCGGCATTCAGTCAATGAGTCGGGAGAGATCCGATGGCGGTACATGTATATGAACTCGTACTGAGTGGATGTGTGTGCCCGGGGCCTCAACCCCAGATCACGGCCCCCAGCCACGCCCCCGCGATCAACAAGCACGCGAACAGCTCCGTCAGCACGCTCCACCCGCCCGCCCGCATGGCCGTCCTCGTCGCCGTCGCCGCCTCCCCGTGCCCGCCGAGCCGCAACCGCTCCGACAGGTAGATCCCTCCGACGAATCCCGGGAGCGACCCGATCACCGGCAGCACGCAGAACCCGACAAGCGCCCCGGCCCCCGCGTACGCGGCCGTCCGGCGCGTGGCGCCGCTCTCCCGGAGGCGCCGCGGCGGCAGCAGCCATCGGACGCCTTGCGCCACGAGGAGTACGACGGACGTGCCGACCAGGATCCCCCAGGCCACCGGGTTCGGGTCCTTCAGCGCCCACCACAGAATCGCGGCCCACACCAGCCACGGCCCCGGCACTCCGGGGACAAGTACTCCGCCGATCCCGAGCAGCAGCACCACGGAGACCAGCAGGAGTTCCCACGCTCCCATCTGTCAAGCGTGCAGGAAACGGGGCAAAATCGCAGGTCGCGCGTCAGCCCTCTCGCTTTCAGCCGGGCTAGGGCCCTTCTGATGGATCTCCGCGGCGTCGCGACGCCCGGCACGCTCCCCCACTGCCTTAAGGGCGTGGGAGGTACCCCCTCTCGCCGCACGGCGCAAAGGGACAGGTGACTCCGCCACATGACCCTTCACGCCGCACGCCGAGGGCACGCACCGAACGCCGCTCCTTCTCCCACGGAGATCCATCAGAAGGGCCCTAGCGCGCCACCCAGCCCCGCTCGTACGCGTGCCAGCCCAGTTGGAGGCGCGTCGTCACGCCCGCCAGTTCCATCAGGCGCTTGACCCGGCGCTGCACCGTCCGCAGGCCCAGATCGAGCTGCTTGGCGACGCTCGCGTCCGTCAGGCCCGCGAGCAGCAGCGACAGGATCTCCAGGTCCGCGCCGTCGGGGCCGTCAGCGGCGTCCTCGGTGACCGAGCGGCCGTCCTCGCCGAGCCGCAGCGGCAGCGCGTCCCGCCACACCGCCTCGAAGAGTCCGGTCAGGGACTCGAGCAGGCCGCTCGCGTGCACCACGAGCGCGGCGGGCTCCGCCCTGCGTGAGGTGAGCGGCACCATCGCGAGCGAGCCGTCGGCGATCACCAGCTTCGTCGGGACGCGGTCCACGACGCGCACCTGTTCGTCGCGGCGGATCGCCGTCGACAGTTCGACGAGGCCGGTGGGGAGCGCGAGGACTGAGCGTTCGACGACCACGCGGTAGGTGACGCCACGGCCCGCGGCCTGCTCCTCCGCGTCGTTCTCCGTGCCGGTGATCGCCACGGGGTTGCCGGTCACCAGGGCGCACACCTCGGAGCTCGCGCCCAGCTGGAGCTGGAGGAAGCGCTGCGAGACCGCGCCCGCACCGGTGACCACCTCGACCAGGTCGTGCACCGCGGGCTCCGCGGCCTGCGCGCGGTACTCCTCGGCGAGCAGCTTCGCCGCCAGCTCGGCCTTGTCCAGTTCGTGCCGCTGCTGGGTCAGGAGCGCGCCGAGCGCGACACCCGGCGGGGCCGCCACCCACCGGCCCGCCCTGCCCGACGCCTGGGCCGCCAGGCCGTGCAGCTCAAGGCGGCGCAGCGCGCGCACCGTGTCGGGCTCGCCGAGCGAGAGCCGCCGCGCGAGATCGGGCACGTCGGCGGCGCCCACCGCCACAAGCGCGCGGTACGCCGATTCGTGCGTCTCGTCCAGACCTATCGCAGCCAGCATGCGGCGACGCCCCTCCCCAAGGATCCGTTCCGACGGCGCCCTGGCGGAAAAGAGCCACGGCGTAAACCCGCCCCAGGACATCATCCCCGCATCCCCCGCCTCTCTGCCAAGGTGACGCCACCGCTGCACCAACGGCAGCCGTGAATACGGCCTTTGGCCCGATTTCGGCTGTGGTTCCGCATGCCCGACACCATGCCCGACAACCCTGGGGAGAGCGATGCGCCCGATATCGCGTACGGCCTTGGGGGTGGCGTCCGCCGCCGTCCTCGCCGTCACCGCGGCCGTCCCGTCCGTGGCCGAGCCACGCACGGCCGCGGCGGACACGAGTCCGCTGGTGGGAGGTGCCCCACGGGGCGAGGGGAGCTCCGTCGTCACCCTCGTGACCGGCGACCGCATCCTCGTCACGTCCGACGGCAAGGACCGCGCGGGCGCCGGCGCGCTGCCCGGCGCCGACGGCACGGTGCCGCTCATCCAGACCAGGCAGTCCGGCAAGGACCTGTACGTCTACCCCGAGGGCGCCGTCCACGCGATCGCCGACGGCAAGGTCGACGAGGAACTCTTCAACGTCACCGGGCTCGTCCGCCAGGGCTACGACGACGCGCACGCCGAGAAGCTGCCGCTCATCGCCGTGTACGGCAAGTCCGTCGACGTCACGCGCTCGGTGCCCGCGACGCCACGCGGCGCGGAGCGCGGGCTCGTACTCGAACCCGTCGACGGTGTCGCGCTGAAGGCCGACAAGAAGAAGGCCGCGGACTTCTGGGCGGACGTCACATCGGCCAAGTCCCGTTCGGGGTATGGCATGTCGGGTCTGAAGAAGCTCTGGCTCGACTCCAAGGTCCAGGCGACCCTCGACCGGTCGACGAAGCAGGTGCACGCCCCCGAGGCCTGGGCCGCGGGCTACGACGGCAAGGGCACCAAGGTCGCCGTGCTCGACACCGGAGCCGACGCCGGACACCCCGACCTCAAGGGCCGGATCGGCGCGACCAAGAACTTCACCGACTCCCCGGACAACGAGGACCGCCAGGGTCACGGCACCCACACCACCTCGACCGTCGGCGGCACCGGCGCGGCGAGCGGCGGCAAGAAGAAGGGCGTCGCGCCCGGCGCCGAGCTGCTGCACGGCAAGGTGCTCAACGACAGTGGTTCCGGGGCCACTTCGTGGATCATCGCGGGCATGCAGTGGGCCGTCGACGAGAAGGCCGACGTCGTCTCCATGAGCCTGGGCAACCCGGCACGGACCGACTGCACGGACCCGATGAGCACGGCCACGGAGGAGCTCGCGCAGTCGAGCACGGACACCCTCTTCGTCCTGGCCGCGGGCAACACGGGACCGGGCCTCAACTCCGTCTCGTCGCCCGGCTGCGCACCCAGCGTTCTGACGGTCGGCGCCGTCGACCGCGACGACTCGACGGCCTCCTTCTCCAGCCGGGGACCCGCGTACGGCTCGCACACCCTCAAGCCGGAGATCGCCGCGCCCGGAGTCGACATCTCCGCCGCCGCGGCGGGCGGCAGGGGCGTCTACGCCTACCAGTCCATGAGCGGTACGTCGATGGCGACCCCGCACGTCGCGGGCGCCGCAGCCGTGGTCAAGCAGCGCCACCCGGACTGGAGCGCGCAGCAGATCAAGTCGGTCCTCGTGTCGTCGGCGGACAGCGGCATTCCGGGGGATGTGACCGAGACGGGCGGCGGGCGGCTCGACGTGAAGGCGGCAATCGACCAGAAGGTGCTCGGCTCGCCCGCCGTGCAGGGCGGCAGCTTCGGCTGGCCCCAGGACAACTCGGACCGCACGACGGTCGACGTCCCCTACACCAACACCACCGGCAAGGCAGTGCGGTTGAAGCTGTCCGTGCAGGGCGTCACCGGCAACGACGGCTCCGCCGTGCGGTCGGACATCGCCGAGCTCGGCGAACGCTCCGTGCAGGTCGCCGCCGGGGCCACGGTCAAGGTCCCGCTGAAGCTGGACCCCGACGCTAGCCTCAAGCGGGCACAGTACGGAGACGTGACCGGCCGCGTCCTGGCGAAGGCTGGCGGGGGCGTCGCGGTCTCCACGCCCTTCTCCCTCTACGTACAGCCGGAGACCGTCAGCCTCCGGGTAAAGCTCGTCGACCGCGCGGGAAAGCCCGCCGATGGACCGTCGTCCGTCGACCTCATCGGCACCGACGACGCCAGCGGTGAGCGGCGCTTCAACGAGGGCGCGAACGACCAGACCTACCAAGTCCGCCCCGGTGCCTACTTCCTGACCGGCTTCATCGCCACACCGGACGCGGACGGCGGCACGCTGACCGACTCGCTCACGCACCTGGCCCGGCCCCAGGTCGAGGTCAAGAAGGACATGACCGTCACGCTCGACGCCCGTAAGGCGCACCGCCTGTCCGTCAAGACGGACAAGGAGTCCGAAGTGCGCGGCGCCACCCTCGGGTTCGCCCGCAGCTGGGGCACCGACCACTGGCTGCACGCGGGCACCGCGGCGGGTCCGCGCTCCATCCGCGGTTTCTACCAGTCCGTCGAGGGCAAGGCGGCCGGCGGCACCTTCGAGTCCGGCAGCTACTGGCGTGCGGCGGCGCCCCTGCTCTCCGAACTCGCCGTGCGGGGCGGCAAGTCGCTGCATCCCGTGACCGCGTCCACCGGCTCGGCCAACCTCGACGGAACGGGCAAGGCGGCTCTCGTCGACGCCGGGTCCGGTACGCCCGCGGAGCTCGAAGCCGCCGGGGCCAAGGGCAAGATCGCCCTGGTCAAGGTCGCGGACGACGGCAGCGCGAACGCCGTCGCGAGGGACGCCAAGACGGCCGGAGCAGTCGCGGTCATCGCCCACCGCACGGCGCCGGGCCGCTGGTACCCCTCGGCCGGTCTCAGCGGCTCCCCGCTGCCGGTCCTCGGCATCCAGACGGGCGATGCGGCTTACCTGCTCGGCCAACTGGGCGCCGGATCCGTCGAATTGAAGTGGAAGGGAACGGCGAAGAGCCCCTACGTCTACAACCTCGCCTTCCCCGAGACCGGCCAGGTCCGCGACGACCGCACCTACCGGGTGCGGGACAAGGACCTCGCCGCGAACGAGGCGACGTACCGCGCGATGGGCACGGCCACGGACTATGTGGACCTGCCGTCCGCCGTCCGTCCCTCGGGGCTCGAGGTGTACTTCGCCGACATCGAGTCGGTCCCGGCCCCCGGCAAGCGCACCGAGTACCACTCGGCGGGCACGACCGGCTGGGGCCACCGAGTGTCCAGCAGCTTCCCGTTCGGGGAGTTCATGATCGACCCGGTGCGGACGTACGGGAAGGGGGAGCGGCGCAGCGAGAAGTGGTACGACGGAGTGCTCACCCCTGCCGCGCCGCGTGACGCACAGGGCGGGCTCGCTCTCGCGGGGGAGCGGCAGGGCAATCTGATCGGGGTCGCGCCCGGCTTCTGGGGTGACGGTGAACACGCTGGTATCCAGGGCGGGTTCGGCGACATCGGCAGTGTCCAGCTGAAGCGGGACGGCGAGATCGTGGGGGATTCCGGCTGGCCGTCCGGCGTGTTCGAGGTCCCCGCGGCCGACTCGGCGTACGAACTCACCCTGAACACCCAGAAGATCGGCTCGAAGGTCTGGCAGCGGTCCACGGGCACGCGGACCACGTGGGCGTTCCGCTCGCACCTCGACGAGGAGGCCTACTCGCAGGGGATCCCGATGCTGTTCCCGCGCTATCAGCTGCCGGAGGACGGCATGAAGACCCTTGCCGCCGAGGACGGCCAGCGGATCGCGCTCACGGCGACGGGACACGCAGGCTACAAGCCCGGCGCGCTCAAGTCGGCGGCACTGTCCTACTCGTACGACGAAGGCGAGACCTGGACGGAGGCCAAGACGTCCGCCGCCGGGGGGAAGTGGACCGCCACCGTGAATCACGCGGGCGCCTCCGGCAAGCACGTCCGGCTCAGGACCGAACTGACGGATGCGAACGGAAGTTCCGTCACTCAGACCGTGGTTCGCGCCTACGACGTGCGATAAACACACAGACACCGCCGGGCGGTCCTCCCGTGGGGGGTGGGCCCGCCCGGCGGCCCTTCATCACTCTTCCGGCGGCCGGAATTTCCGGATGAACCGTTTTCGTACGGCCTTCGCGGTGGACAATAGGGGCATGAGCCAGCAGGGGGAGACGCACGACGGGGCCTCCGGCCAGGAGGACGACTGGTGGGGTCAGCTGTACGACGACTCCGCTCATGACACGGGGCCGGCCGAGATGGCCGACACCCTCGACGACAGGTTCGCGTCGGCGGTCAGCGCGGCTGCGGGCGGAGGCGATCCCGGGCCATCGGACACGGTGGTGGATGCGGCGCCACCCCCGGGAGGCGGCGGTCGCGCGGAGGGAGTACTCCCGCAAGCACCGGAGCCCGCGCCCCCGCGCGCCACGGCCCGCACCCGCCCCGCCGCCGCACCCTGGGAGCCTTCCGCCGCGCCCACGGGTCCTGTGACCTTCCCCGATGCGCCCAAGCCGCTCGGCGGCGAGGCACCCGGCGGCGAGGCACCCGGCGGCGAGGCACCCGGCGGCGAGGCACCTGGAGGTGAGCCCCCAGGCGGTGAGCCGGAATCCCTTCCCAGCCGCACCACCGCCGTCCCCGCGCCCCGCCTGCCCGACGCGTCCGCGAGCCCGCCCGGCGGAGTACACGAACCCCGGGAAGACGTCGTGTCGGCCCCCGCCGTGGACGCCGTCGCCTACGTGGGCGACGGCCCGCCCACCTACGACGCCGAGCCCACCGTCCTGCCCGCCGCCGACCCCGACGACCTCGGCGATCTGGTCGCCGACACCGTGCTCGACGGCGCCCGGTACGGCACCTCCACGCTGCGTGCCGTCTCCGTGCGCGGGGACTCCGCGCGGTATCGGGGCGAACCGCGGCGCGACTCGCTGCTCACCGCGCGGTTCGGGACCGGGGACAGCGCTCTCGTCCTGGTCGCCATGGCCACCGGCGCGCGGGCCACTCCGGGCGCCCATCGCGCCGCCGCCGAGGCCTGCGCCTGGATCGGCCGTGCCGTGGGCCGCAGCCATCAGCGCCTTTCCGAGGACATCAGGGCCGCCCGGCGCGGCGACCTCAAGAGCGGCCTCCACCGGCTCACCGACCGCAGCCTCGGCAAGCTCCGCGCGCACGCCGCCGACCTCGGCATCGAGCCCGAGGAGTACGCGGCATCCCTGCGCTGCCTGCTCCTGCCCGCCGACCCCGACTGCCGCACCCGCGTCTTCTTCGGCGTCGGGAGCGGCGGACTCTTCCGGCTCAGGGACGGCGCCTGGCAGGACATCGAGCCCCGCGTCGGCGACTCCACCGGTGACACCGGGCCACCCGTCGTCGGGTTCGGCTCCGTGCCGCCCCAGACCCCGGACGGCGACCGGCTCACCATGGACATGGGGATCATCACGCCCCCGAGCCCGTACGAACCCGCCCCCGAGCCGCCGCCCCGCGAACCCTTCCGCTTCCGCGCCTCCGTAGCCCGCCCGGGTGATGCCCTGCTGCTCTGCAGCGGCGGCCTCGCCGAGCCCCTGAGCGGCGAGCCCGAGCTCGCCGCGCACCTCACCCAGCGGTGGGCCAAGAGCGGTCCGCCGGGCCTCGCGACCTTCCTCGCGGACATCCAGGTCAGGGTCAAGGGGTACGCGGACGACCGAACGGCGGCCGCTGTTTGGGAGGCGTGAGCGCCCGCCCTGTGAACTCATGGACCCCAAGAGAGTCACAAGGCAGTCAAGGGGACTGAAGGGTTCGTGTAGCCATGGCCAAGCAGAACGTCGCCGAACAGTTCGTCGACATCCTCCACCGCGCCGGTGTGCGCCGTATGTACGGAGTCGTGGGCGACAGCCTCAACCCGGTCGTGGACGCGATCAGGCGTACCAAGGGCATCGAGTGGGTGCAGGTCAGGCACGAGGAGACCGCCGCCTTCGCGGCCGGTGCGGAGGCCCAGATCACCGGGAGCCTCGCCGTCTGCGCCGGTTCCTGCGGGCCCGGCAACCTCCACCTGATCAACGGCCTCTACGACGCCCACCGCTCCATGGCGCCCGTCCTCGCCCTCGCGTCCCACATCCCGTCGAGCGAGATCGGCCTCTCCTTCTTCCAGGAGACCCACCCCGATCGGCTCTTCAAGGACTGCAGCCATTACAGCGAGATGATCTCCAGCCCGAAGCAGATGCCGCGGCTGCTCCACACCGCCATCCAGCACGCGATCGGGCAGTCCGGCGTCAGTGTCGTCACCCTGCCCGGAGACATCGCCGACGAGCCCGCCCCCGACAAGTCCCCCGAGAGCGCCCTGGTCACCTCGCGCCCCTCCGTGCGCCCCGGCGACGCGGAGATCGACAAGCTCGCCGCGATGATCGACGAGGCCGACAAGGTCACCCTCTTCTGCGGCAGCGGCACGGCAGGGGCGCACGCCGAGGTCATGGCGTTCGCCGAGAAGATCAAGTCCCCGGTGGGCCATGCCCTGCGCGGCAAGGAATGGATCCAGTACGACAACCCGTACGACGTCGGCATGAGCGGCCTGCTCGGCTACGGCGCCGCGTACGAGGCCACCCACGAGTGCGACCTGCTCATCCTGCTCGGCACGGACTTCCCGTACAACGCCTTCCTGCCCGACGACGTCAAGATCGCCCAGGTCGACGTGCGCCCCGAACGACTCGGCCGCCGCTCCAAGCTGGACCTCGCCGTCTGGGGCGACGTACGCGAGACCCTGCGCTGTCTCACCCCGCGCGTCACGCCCAAGAGCAACCGCAAGTTCCTCGACAAGATGCTGAAGAAGCACGCGGACGCGCTCGAAGGCGTCATCAAGGCCTATACGCGCAAGGTCGAGAAGCACATCCCGATCCATCCCGAGTACGTGGCGTCCGTGGTCGATGAACTCGCCGCAGACGACGCGGTGTTCACCGTCGACACGGGCATGTGCAACGTCTGGGCGGCCCGCTATCTCACCCCGAACGGCAGGCGCCGCATCATCGGCTCCTTCAGCCACGGCTCGATGGCCAACGCCCTGCCGCAGGCGATCGGCGCCCAGTTCACCGACCGCAAGCGCCAGGTCGTCTCGATGTCGGGCGACGGCGGGTTCTCCATGCTGATGGGCGACTTCCTCACCCTCGTCCAGTACGACCTGCCGGTGAAGGTCGTCCTGTTCAACAACTCCGCTCTGGGGATGGTCGAGTTGGAGATGCTGGTGGCCGGACTCCCTTCGTTCGGCACCGCCAACCACAACCCCGACTTCGCCGCCGTGGCCCGCGCCGCCGGTGCCTACGGAGTACGTGTCGAGAAGCCCAAGCAGCTCGCGGGCGCCCTGAAGGACGCCTTCGCGCACAAGGGCCCCGCCCTCGTCGACATCGTCACGGACCCGAACGCCCTCTCCATCCCGCCCAAGATCAGCTCCGACATGGTGACCGGCTTCGCACTCTCCGCCAGCAAGATCGTCCTGGACGGCGGGGTCGGCCGCATGGTCCAGATGGCACGCTCCAACCTGCGGAACGTGCCACGCCTCTGACGGCCGATCAGGAGAGAAGGCCGGATCAGGCCGGTCGCAGCCTCAGCGTCAGGATCTGGAACGGACGCAGCGCGAGCACGATCCCCGATTCATCGGTGTGGGCCGATTCGAGCGGGCGCTCCAGGAGGTCGGTCACCTCGGCCGCGCTCACCGCGAACGACGTGGTGAGCGCCGCCGCCGCACGCCCGCCCCGCGACTCGTAGAGCCGCACCACGACATCGCCGCTCCCGTCGTCCGCGAGCTTCACCGACTCCACGGTCACCGCCGGATTGTCGACGCTCACCAGGGACGGCAGGACGGGCGCGGCGGCGACCCGCAGCGGCAGGTTGAGCGCGAGCCCCTCCGCCACCGCGTCGCCCGTCGTCGCGCCGGGCAGCAGCGCGTACGTGAACCGGTGCACGCCCAGGTCCGTCTCCGGATCCGGGCTGTGCGGCGCACGAAGCAGCGTGAGCCGCACGGTCGTGCCGAGCCCCTCGCCGTGCGGCGCCCGTGTCACGTCATGGCCGTACGTCGAGTCGTTGAGCACCGCCACGCCGTACGCCTCCTCGGCGACCCGCAGCCACCGGTGCGCGCAGATCTCGAAACGGGCCGCGTCCCAGCCGGTGTTGGCGTGCGTGGAGCGGTTCACATGCCCGAACTGGATCTCGGCGGAGGACCGCTCGGCGTGCACGTCCAGCGGGAACGCGGCCTTGAGCACCTTCTCCGACTCCCGCCAGTCGACCTCGGTGACGACGTCGATACGGCGGCTGCCCGCCGCGAGGCGGATCTCCTGGGTGATCCTCGACTTCCCGAAGGCCCGCACCACACGGACGGCGACCCGCAGCGGCCCGTCCTCGACCAGCTCCACCGACTCGGCGTCCGTGAGGTCGGTGTGCGTGTTGCGGTAGTGCTTGTCGAGGTCCCACGCGTCGTAGTGCGTGGGGTGGTCGGGGTGCAGCTGGAGGAGGTTGCCGCGCGAGCCGGGGGACAGGACCTCGCGGTGCGCGTCGATGTCGTGCACGGAGGTCAGGAGCCCGTCCGCGTCGATGGCGACGCGCAGATGCTCGTTCAGCAACTGGATCTCGCCGTCGGCGAGCAGCGCGGTCGCCCCGGTCTCCCGCGTGTACGAGGCGGCCTCCTCAAGCCCCTTGCTCCCCAGGGCCGGGACATTGACGTGCACCAGGGTGCCGTCGTCGGCCGTGACGACCTCGCTGCGCGCGTACGGCGACGCGTTGAGCGCGGCGGGACCTCCCGGGCCGAGGGAACGGACCGCCGCCGCGGTGATCTCATCGAGCTCGGCGAGCACGCGCTCGTACGTGTCGCGGGCCTCGCGGTGCACCCAGGCGATCGACGAGCCCGGCAGGATGTCGTGGAACTGGTGCAGGAGCACCGTCTTCCACAGCCGGTCGAGGGTCGAGTAGGGGTAGGCGTACGCAGGGTCGCGGACCGCGGCGGCGGTGCACCACAACTCGGCCTCGCGCAGGGCGTGTTCGGTACGGCGGTTGCCGCGCTTGGTGGCCGCCTGCGAGGTGTACGTGGCGCGGTGCAGCTCCAGATAGAGCTCGCCGGACCAGACAGGCGCCTGTGCCCCGTACTCCTCCTCGGCCGCGGCGAAGAACGCCGAAGGCTTCACGATCTCGACGCGCGGCGAACCCTCCAGGGAACGCACCCGCCGTGCCTTCTCCAGCATTTCGCGGGTCGGACCGCCGCCGCCGTCGCCCCAGCCGAACGGGACGAGGGAGTGCGACGCGCGGCCCTTCTCGGTGAAGTTCTTTTCCGCGTGCGCGAGTTCGGCGCCGTGGATCTGGGAGTTGTAGGTGTCCACCGGAGGGAAGTGCGTGAAGACGCGGGTGCCGTCGATGCCCTCCCACCAGAAGGTGTGGTGCGGCATCTTGTTGGTCTGGTTCCAGCTCAGCTTCTGGGTGAGGAACCAGCGGACGCCCGCGAGTTTCGCCAGCTGCGGAAACGCCGCCGTGTATCCGAAGGAGTCCGGCAGCCAGATTTCCTCCGTCTCGACCCCCAGCTCCTCTCGGAAGAACCGCATCCCGTGCGTGATCTGCCGGGCCAGGGCCTCGCCGCCGGGCATGTTGGCGTCCGACTCGACCCACATGGAACCCACCGGAGACCAGTTGCCGTCCGCGACGGCCTTCTTGATGCGCTCCCAGATGTGCGGCTGGTGCTCCTTGACCCAGGCGTACTGCTGGGCCTGTGAGCAGGCGAAGACCAGCTCGGGATAGTCCTTTGCGAGAGCCGTCACATTGGCAAAGGTGCGGGACGCCTTGCGCACCGTCTCGCGCAGTGGCCACAGCCAGGCCGAGTCGATATGGGCGTGCCCGGTGGCCGATACCCGGTGCGCGCTGGCATGCGCGGGGCTGGCGAGGACGTCCGTCAGCTCGGCGCGGGCCGCTGCCGCCGTCCCCGACACGTCGTGCAGATCCAGTGCGTCGAGCGCTCGCTCCAGGGCGCGCAGAATTTCGTGGCGCCGCGGACGGGCGGCGTCCAGTTCGTACATCAGCTCGGAAAGGACCTCGATGTCCAGCGTCAACTGCCAAACGTCCTCGTCCAGTACGGCGACGTCGGCAGACGCGAATCGGTAGATGGGGCCATCACCCGCGGTCAGTACGTCGCCCAGGGGTGTCGGTTCGAAGTCATGCAGAACGGTCGGGTTGGCGGCCGCCTCCAGGAGGAGGTGCACCTGCTCGCCCCCCTGTGCGGCAGCTGCCACGGGGATGTGCCGGTTGCGGGGGTGAATGCCCTTGATCGGGACGCCCGACGCGTCGTACACCAGACCCTCCGCCTGGAAGCCGGGTCCCTCACCGGTGAAGCCGGGGTCGATGACCACCTCGACATGGCGCCCGCGCCAGGCGTCAGGCACCTGACCGCGCATCCGGAACCAACTGGTTGACCAGGGTTTTCCCCAGGCAGTGCCCGTCTCGAAGGCCTTGTACGAGGCGTCGAGGGCCTCGGCGACGGGGACGGGTTCGCCCGGCGCGTGCCAGACGGAGAGGGTGAGCGGCACGCGGTCCGCGTACTGGGCGGGGCGGATGAACTGCCTCAGGGCGCGCTCCAGGCGTCCCTCCACCAGCAGTCGGTCGTCGTGCACGGCGGCTCCTCGGAGTGCTCGGGCGGGTCCGGTGCGGTGCGATCGGGCCCGGGTCGGGATCATGCGGAAACGGTCCTCCGCTTCACTTCCCCGCCGGACGGGCGCGCACCCACTCCAATGGTTGAGGAATGGACATGAGTGCCGCCAACTGGGAGGGGCATGAATTCCGTGTGCGTGTTCGAGCAGGGAGGAATTGACTCGTTTGTGGGCGGGGATCATGAAAAGGCAAGTAAGAGGGGGCGGCCCCATTCATCTAGGGGCCTCTTCGCCGAAAGCAAGGGACGAGCCGACCGACAGCAAGCCGGCAGAGCCCGACCGGGCTCAGCTCCGGCGCAGATTGGGGCGATCCGACCTGCGGGCGGTACCCGAAGTCAGGGGCGCGCTACGCGAACTGCTCCGGTCCTGGGGGAGGCCCGGAGAATCCGAGATAGCCGAACTGCTGACCAGTGAGCTGGTCACGAACGCGCTGGTGCACACCGACCGGGACGCCATCCTGACGGCGACCGTGCGGCCGGGCAGGCTGCGCGTCGAGGTCAGGGACTTCGTCGGGCGTCGCCCCAAGCTCTGCGCGGCGAGCGCCGACGACAGCACACACGGCCGGGGCCTGATGCTCGTGCAGAACCTCGCGGACGCGTGGGGCGTAAGGGCGCACGGGGTCGGGAAGGTGGTGTGGTTCGAATTGGACGGCGGCCCGGTATGAGCCGGACCGCCGACCAACTCCCGTCCTGCGCTGCTGACATCAGCCGAACTGCTGCTCCAGATCCTTGAGCTTGCGCTCAAGGGAGTCGAGCCGTGGCAGCGCCTGGGTGTCGTCCTCGGCGGTGAGGTCGACGGTGACGGGTTCAGAGCCGTTCTTCACGGCCTGGAGGGAGGGACGGGAGCGCAGGGGCAACTGCTCCTGGGTTGCTATGGAAGGGTCCGCGGTGACCTGCGCGGACCCCGCGGCCGGCGCGACGGCCGGCAGGTCGACCTGACGCCCGCCGCCGCGACCCGGGAGGCCACGGTGGCCCCTGCTGATCGCCTTGAGCTGCGCGCGTTCCAGCTTCTCCCTGCCCCGCCTGGTGATCCGGGTGCGCTGCTTCTCGCGCCGGTCCTCGCGGACCTCCTCGACCGCCTCGTCCAGGGTGCGTACGCCTTCGAGGAGCATCAGCGACCAGGCGCCGAAGGTCTCGCGGGGTGCGCGCAGCCACCGTACGATCCGGATCTGCGGCAACGGCCTCGGCACCAGGCCCTGTTCGCGCAGTGCCGCCCGGCGCGTCTGCTTCAGCGCGCGGTCGAAGAGCACCGCGGCCGACAGTGACATCCCGGAGAAGAACTGCGGGGCGCCCGCGTGGTCGATGCCCCTGGGCGCGTGCACCCAGTTGAACCAGGCGGCAGCACCCGCGAACGTCCACACCAGGAGCCGCGAACCGAGCGCCGCGTCACCGTGACTGGCCTCGCGCACGGCGAGTACGGAGCAGAACATCGCCGCGCCGTCGAGCCCGAACGGGACCAGGTACTCCCAGCCGCCGGTGAGGTTGAGGTTCTGCCTGCCGAAGCCGACCAGGCCGTGGAAGGAGAGTGCGGCGGCGACCGCCGCACAGCAGAACAGCAGAACGTACGAGGCCGTTCCATAGATGGCTTCCTTGCGCCTGCGGCGCTCCTCGCTGCGTTCCCAGGATTCTTCGCCGGAGGCATTGGCAGCCGCCTTCTGTCCGGCGCGCTTGCCGCGTGCGAGTACCGCCACCGCCACCAGCATGCCCAGGAGCAGGACGCCGCCCGGAAGCAGCCAGTCCAGCGATATGTCGGTCAGTCTCATCTGGGGTCCCTTGCGTCGCGGTAGGGCGTTCGGGCGCCATAGTGACCCAATCCCGATGGCCCCCAGAGGGGTTTCGGGGCAAGAGAACGCCTAGGGGGGTGCAAAGGGGTGCGGCGCGCGCCGTTTACTCGAACGCAGGGCCCGGCGACGGGAGTTGAGTTCGATTAAACGAACGCGAAAGGGTGGTTCAAGGGGAGAGGGGTGACGGTTTGGGTCCGGGGCGAGGCTCCGGTCAGGCCGCCGCGGCGGCGCTCAGCCGCTCGATGCGGTCCGCGTCACAGGTGCGCGGGCACGTCACACAGGTGTCCTCGGGGCGCAGCGTGTAGAACATGCAGCAGCTCGCGCGATCCCGCGTCGGAAGCGACTCCCCGTTCGGTCCCGTCAGCTCACGGAACCCCGCCGTGCCCACGTACGGCTTGGTGGCACCCGGAAGCAGCCTCTCGAGCTCGACCGTGGCGCGCTCCTCGTCGCCGAGGAGGTGGGCGATGTACCAGAGGCCCTCGACGATCTCGTCCGTGGCGAGACTCCACAGGGCGCGCGAGCGGCGCCGCATCCGCGGCCCGAAGGCATCCAGGAGCGGCCCCAGGTGCTCGGCGACGGCGTCACGCACCTCCGCGCGCAGTGCCTCCTCGTCCGGCACGACGCGGGCGCCGGGCAGTGCGGCGGCCGGATCATCGGGCAGACAGGCGAAGCCCGCGCTGCGGACGGCCAGACGGCCGTGGGTGCGCTGGTAGGCGACGTTCTGTACGGGGTAGCGGGGCACCCGGCGGTGCAGGAACCACGGCACGGTGATGAGCAGGGTGGCCGGCCAGGCATAGCGGTGCAGGGCGAAGCTGGCGATGACGTCAGGGCGCCCCGCCTGTCCGTAGTCCTGCCGCACCTGCGCCTCGTCCCACGCGAGAAACGCGTCGAGGTCGGCCCCGCCCTCCGCGAGCCGGGAGGCGGTGACCCAGCCGCCGCCCTGTGGGGCCTGCTCCTCGTCGCTGAGCTCGCTCACCCGCAGTCCGGGGAACACCTCGGTGAGGCGGGCGTAGGCGTCCGCGAGGGCGCTCGGGGCGCGCTCGGCCAAGGTGGGAACGGGCATGGGTGGACCACCGAATCACGATCGATTACAGGTAAGCCTAACCTTACCCAGAATGATCGAGGTTTCAACTGCGGGGCTGTCCGCCTATGGTGCCTCTCGTACCTTTCGGACCGAGCGGACTTTGGGGTGGACCTCGTGGAGCAGGCCAGAGCGCATGACGCGTACCGCCTCGCCGTCCGTGTGCCGGAGCAGGTGCGGGCCTCGTCGGCCCCGGCTCCCGCGTCGCCCCAGGTCCGGGGTGAGCACACGCACGGCGAGTCGGTGGCGCTGCCCGCGCCCCGCAGGACGGTGCAGCGGAACTCGGTCCGCGGACAGATCCTGGACGCCCTGCGGGCCGCGCTCGTCGGCGGCGACCTCGCGCCGGGCGAGGTGTACTCGGCGCCCGTACTCGGCGAGCGGTTCGGGGTCTCGGCCACTCCCGTCCGCGAGGCGATGCAGCAGCTGGCGACCGAAGGGGCCGTGGAGGTCGTACCGAACCGCGGTTTCCGGGTCACCGAGCGCAGTGCGCGCGAGCTGGGGGAGCTGGCGGAGGTGCGGGCGCTCATCGAGGTGCCGGTGATGCTGCGGCTCGCCCGTACGGTGCCCGCGGCGCGGTGGTGCGAGCTGCGGCCTCTTGCGGAGGCGAGTGCGGTGGCGGCGGCGGGCGGGGACCTCGCCCGCTATGCGGAGGCGGACCGGGCCTTTCACGGGGCGGTCCTCGCCCTCTCGGGCAATCAGCAGTTGGTGCAGGTGGCCGATGATCTGCATCGGCGGTCGCAGTGGCCGTTGGTGAGCGGCCCCGTCCATGGCCGCCGGGCGGACCTTGTCGCTGATGCGGCGGAGCACAAGGCACTGCTGGAGGCGCTGGTGGCGAAGGACCTTGGTGTCGTCCAGTCCCTGGTGCGGGAGCACTTTGCGGGGGCGGGGGGCTGAGGTCCGGGCGGTCCCTGCGGGGCCTTCCCCAATCCCGCCCCTTCCCGAAACCAGGG
>NZ_JBHTSF010000161.1:0-19502 GCF_042795295.1 Streptomyces sp. NPDC056486 | reverse complement strand
GGGTGCACACAGCACCCGGGCCCCTCCACGCGTTCCATAGAGAGGTGCGATGACAGCAGACGACTCGTTCAGCCGTCTCGATGACGACGACTACCCCGCCTACACCATGGGCCGGGCCGCCGAGATGCTCGGCACCACCCAGGGCTTCCTGCGCGCCATCGGCGAAGCCCGCCTGATCACCCCGCTGCGCTCCGAGGGCGGACACCGCCGCTACTCCCGCTACCAGCTGCGCATCGCCGCCCGCGCCAGGGAACTCGTCGACCAGGGCACCCCCATCGAGGCCGCCTGCCGCATCGTCATCCTCGAAGACCAGCTCGAGGAAGCCCAGCGGATCAACGCCGAACACCGCCGCAACGACGGAACGGCACACCCCACCACCGCGGTCTGAGACGGCCGAGCTGAGACGGCTGAGCTGGGCTGACGGCGACTGTCAGTGCGGGCTGCCAGACTCGCGCGCATGGCTGACACCGGAAGCGATCAGATTTCGCCAACTCCCCAACATTACGCACCCCGTTGGGCCGCCGACACCCGCGAGCCCCCGCCGAACACGGGTGGCGAGCGGGAGGCGCTGACGACAACCCTGGACTGGCACCGTGCGACCTTCGAGCTCAAGTGCGCCGGCCTGACGCAGGAGCAGCTGTCCGAGCGCTCGGTGGATCCGTCCGGGATGTCGCTGCACGGCCTGGTGCGGCATCTGGCGGGGGTCGAGCGCTGGTGGTTCCGCATCCAACTGGCGGGCGAGGAAGTCCCGTTGCTGTACTACTCCGACGACGACCCGGAGCAGGACTTCGACGACCTGACGGGCGACGCCGGGGAGGCGTTCGCAGTGTGGCACGCGGAGTGCGAGCGCTCGCGCCGGATCGTGGAGGCGGCGGAATCACTGGACGTGACGGGCACCCGCAAGTCCACGGGTGAGCCGATCTCGCTCCGCAGGATCCTGATCAACATGATCGCGGAGTACGCGCGCCACAACGGGCACGCGGATCTCCTGAGGGAACGGATCGACGGCACGACGGGGATGTAGGGCCTCCCACCTTTGACATGCAGGCAAATGCCTGCATGATGGAGAGGTGAGTACGAACAGGAGCCCGCGCCCGAACCCGCGCCCGAACCCGAGCCGCGAGGCAGTCGGCGGGGCCGACAAGGTGAACCAGGTCTTCAAGGCCCTGGCCGACCCCACCCGCCGCTACCTCCTGGACCAGCTCCACGCCCACAACGGCCAGACGCTGGGTGAGCTGGCCGACCGCGTCGCGATGAC
Organism: Streptomyces sp. NPDC056486; assembly: GCF_042795295.1. Taxonomy (NCBI): domain Bacteria; kingdom Bacillati; phylum Actinomycetota; class Actinomycetes; order Kitasatosporales; family Streptomycetaceae; genus Streptomyces; species Streptomyces sp. NPDC056486. The sequence continues at coordinate 18,244 of NZ_JBHTSF010000161.1, read as the reverse complement.
GCGCCAGTCGACCACCCAGCACCTGGCCCTCCTGGAGGCCGCGAACCTGGTCAGCACGGTGCGGCGAGGGCGCGAAAAGCTCCACTACCTGAATCCCGTGCCTCTGCACGAGATCCAGGAACGATGGATCGACAAGTTCGAGGACCCACGTCTACGAGCACTCAGCACCCTGAAACAACAGGCGGAGGCCGCCATGACCACCACGAAACCGACGTACGTCTACGTCACCTACATCGAGAGCACCCCGGAGAAGGTCTGGCACGCCCTCACCGACGCGGAGCTGACGGCCGCGTACTGGGGCCACGCCAACGTCTCCGACTGGCAGCAGGGCTCCAGCTGGGAGCACCAGCGGACGGACGGCTCGGGCGTCGCGGACGTGGTGGGCGAGGTGGTGGAGGCGACCCCGCCGAAGCGCCTGGTGACGACGTGGGCGGACCCGAACACGGCCTCCGGCTCGGCCGAGCCCTCCCAGGTCACGTTCGACATCGAGCCGTACGGCGGGATCGTGCGCCTGACGGTGACCCACGAGAACCTCGCGAGCGAGAAGGAACGGGAGGACGTGGGTTCGGGCTGGCCGGCGGTCCTCTCCAACCTCAAGTCCCTCCTGGAGACGGGCTCCCCACTCCCGGAGGAACCGTGGCTCGTGCCGGGCCGCTAGCCACGGGGGTTGCAGGAAAGTCCCACGACACGCCGGGGATGGGCGGGGAATGGTGGGACTTCTCTGCAGTCGGCCCCTCCTGGCGAGACGGTCGCGGGCCAGGCCGACTCGTCCTGTACGTGCCGTATGAGCGCCGCGAGCCCCTCCGGGGTGGCGTGCAACACCCGAGCGGGGTCGTCGCTCTCGCGGAGGAGCAGCACCTCCCCCGCGCTACCGAGCTCGACGCACTCTGCGCCATCCGTTCCGCCGGAGAATGACGACTTCTGCCATGCGACCGTACCCACACTGATCAACTCCTTCCGGCGACCCGCACATGACGTATGAGGGCCGCCAGGCCTTCAGGGGCGGCTGTCAGCACCCGGGCGGGGTCGTCGCTCTCACGGAGGAGCAACGTGCCGTCAGAAGATGCCAGTTCCACGCACGATGCTCCGTCTGAACCGCTGGAGAAGGACGACTTCTGCCATGCGACCGTACCCATACAAAATCAACTCCGCCCGGCGACCCGCACATGACGTATGAGGGCCGCGAGACCTTCAGGGGTGGCCGTCAGCACCCGGATGGGATCGTCGCTCTCGCGGAGGAGCAACGTGCCTCCGGGGGCTGCAAGTTCCACGCACTCGTTCCCCTCGGCCCCTCCCGAGTAGGACGACTTCTGCCAGCAAATCACGGTGGCCATGCCCTCGCCTCACACTTCCTGCACCAACCGGTGGATGAAGTCCCGCGACGCCGCAGGCGTGAGGGACGCTCCCTCAACCCTACGAAACAGCTTGCGAGCACGTACCAGTTGGGACTCGGCGTCGACGAAGGCGCTGCCTTGCGGAGTATCCCTGTGCACCGTGTCCAGGCGAGGGATCGGGCCACCCGCCCACATCAGCGAGCTGTTGGCGCCCCCGAAGCCGTCGACGTCGAACGGGACCACTCGCACCGAGATGCTGGGGTGCTCGGCGAGAACCAAGGTCTCGCGCAGTTGAGCGCGGGCAGCCTGACGGTCGCCCACTCTGATGCGCAGCACTGCTTCGTGGAGTACCGCCTCGTACTCAAGGGGCTCATCCCGGTCGAGAACGACTCGGCGGTGCAGGCGGTGAGCGACCCATGCCTCCCGCTCGCTGGAAGGCAGTTCGGGCACCATGTACGAGAAGACGTCTCGCGCGTACTCCTCTGTCTGCAGAATTCCCGGCACGTGTGCCGTAGCCACCACGCGCAGCGATTGCGCGTGATGCTCCAGCTCCGACAGGTCCAGGAACGCCGAAGGCAAGATCCCCCGGTATTCCTCCCACCACCCTCGCGTACGGTCCGTCGCCATCACGACCAGCGCGTTGATCAGCTCGGTCTCTGCACAGGCGTAATGCCCCGCAAGTCGCCGAAGGCGCACCTCGCTGATCCCGGCGCGCCCGGACTCGATCTGGCTCACCTGAATCGCGTTGACGCCGAGCAACTCCGCAGTCTCCCGCGCGGTCATCCCGGCCGCCTCACGCATCTTGCGCAGCTCGGCGCCCAACCTCATCTGCCGTGCGGTGGGCTGACTCCTCGGCGGCATGGTCACGTCCTTTCTGATCACCCAAAGACTGCCTTGTGCAGGCGAGTTGGCGCATTCGAACTCACGTCGAATCTGCGGCTTAAGGTTGCGACGGATTAACCCTATCCCCTACCGTCAGTGACGCATCGACCACCCGTAGCAACCATCGGGGACCCGGAAGCGCACCGCACCGCCATGCCATGGCGGCCGCGACACAGCCACCGCCGCCCGCAGGGCGCCACGCACGTCACCCCTCTCCGCACGCATCGGAGTTCGCCATGCCCGCATCCGCAGCAGAAGCAGAAGCAGAAGACGGAGGCACCTTCCAGCCCTGGGAGTACAGCCTCTACGTCCCCAACGACCCCCGCTCCGTCACCATCTGCCGCCGCACCCTTCGCCTGATCCTGGCGATACACGGCCGCCCCCACCTCTCCGACGCGGCGGAACTCGTGGCGACGGAGCTGGTCGCGAACGCGGTGCAGCACACGAAGGGACCGGCGGCTCTCCGCATTCGGTGGGCCCACGGCGTGCTCCGCATCGGAGTGTGGGACGCCGACCCCACGCCGCCCCAGCCGACGACACCGGCAACCGTCCTCGCAGAGGCGGGGCGAGGGCTCGCCTTGGTGCGAGGGTGCGCGGACGAGTGGGGCTGGTACGCCCTCGGTCCCGCCCAACTACCCGGCAGCAACGGCAAGTTCGTCTGGTGCGAGCTGACCTCGGCGGCGTGAACGTTCCATCCGCACTCGAAAGAGTGATCGCCATCCGTCGGCCGGGATTCCGGCCCTTGATCCACCTAGGTTCCTCATATGGTCACCTCAGTGCACGAGGCCTCGCACCGCATCTTTCAGGAGCGGCCCGAGATCCTCGTACCCATCTTCGAGATCCTCGGCATTCCCTTGCCCGAGAAAGCCGCCGTTGACGTGATCACCCCGGACACGACGGAGAACCGTCCGCTGGAACGCCGCGTCGACAGCGTGCTGCGGATCCAGCCGTCCGACGGTGACGACTTCTTGCTCGCCATCGAGGCGCAGGGCCGCCGTGAGAAGGAGAAGGAGTCGAGTTGGCCGTACTACATCGCGTACCTCAGGGCGAAGTACGACCTTCCCGTGCTGCTGCTGGTGGTGTGCTGGAGCCGTTCCACTGCGAAATGGGCCACAGGCCCCTTCACATGCGGGGCACGGGGCTGGACGGCGCAGAGCACGCGACCCCTGGTCGTGGGACCGGACAACGTGCCGGTGATCACCGAACAGCGGGCCGTGGAGGAAAACTTGGCCATGGCGTCGTTCTCGGCCCTGACACATAGCAGGGGACCAGAGGTCATGGCCATACTGGAACCTCTGGCGCGTGTGGTTCAGGGGTCCGACACCAAGGCCGTCAAGTACTTCGGCGACCTGATCGAAGTGTGCCTGGGGGAAACCCCGGCCGGAGAGAACTGGAGAGAGCTGATGGGCTTCGTCACCTATTTCCCCGGACGGGGCACGGTGCGCGAGACGGCGTACCTCGAAGGCAAGGCCGAAGGTATCGCTGAAGGTGTGGCTGAAGGTATCGCCGAAGAGCGGGTCGTCACCATCCTCCGCATCCTCGAACAACGCCATGTCCCCCTCCCGGACGACGCCCGCGAACGCATCACCACCTGCACCGACCTCGAAACCCTCGCCCGCTGGCGCGACCGGGCCATTACCGTCACCGACGCCGACGCCCTGTTCGCCGAATCACCAGAACCGGGCGAGTAGCGCAGGCCCCTCTCGGAATAGCATCAGGGAAGCCGGATCGCCCTCTCAGTACGCGAGTCAGTACGCGAGCTGCCCGATGCCCCCGTCAACGCGCAGCACGGTCCCCGCGGTGTAGGCGGACTCGTCCGAGGCGAGATAGACCGCCGCCTTCGCCAGCTCGGTGGCGGTTCCCAGGCGATGGAGAGGCACGGTCTGCCGGAGTTCCTCGTAGAGGGCTGCCTGGCGCTCGGCGCCGAGAGGCGCGAACGCGTTGGTGATCGTCGGGCCGGGGCTCAGTCCGTTGACGCGGATGCCCCGGTCCTTCAGCTCATGGGTCAGCCCGCGCGTATAGGAGAGCAGGCCCGCCTTGGCCGCGCCGTAGACCGTCGCGTTCTCGTGTCCGATGTACGCGGAGACCGAGCCGACGAGGATGACCGATGACTGTGGCGAGAAGAGTGGCAGCAGGTCCCTGATCAGGAAGAACGGCGACTTGAGATTGGTCGCGATGAGCCTGTCGAACGCCTCCTCGGTCCATGCCTCCATCGGGAGATGGGTGATGTCGGCGGCGTTGCTCACCAGGATGTCGAGCTTCGGCCACTCCTCCCGGAGCCGCGCAGCGAGCGTCGCCTGGCCGGGCACGTCGGCGGCGTCACTGGCGATGGTCAGGAGCGGGCCCTCCAACTGCCGGGCTGCCTCGTCCAGCCTTTCCTGTGAGCGACCGGTGATGGCGACAGCCGCTCCCTCGGCGAGGAACTCGCGGGCCGTTTCCAGGCCGATGCCGCTCGTCCCGCCTGTGATCAGTGCGTGCTTTCCCGCAAGACGATCCATTGTTCTGTCTCCTTAGATTGCGGTGCGGCCACCGTCGGCGGCCACGATCGCCCCGGTCATGTAACTGGCCCGGTCGCTGGCGAGAAAGGCGATCACCCGGGCCACCTCGGCAGGGTCGGAGGTGCGCTTGAGCGCGGTGGTCAGGCCCATGCCACCCATGTCCGGGCCCATCGCCGCGACCACCTTCGAGGTGCGCATCGGGCCCGGGGAGACGGCGTTGACCCGCACGTTCGACTCGGCGAACTCCGCCGCCCAGGTGCGGGTCAGCGATTCGAGCGCCGCCTTGGTGGCGCCGTAGACGGCCATGCCCGGCATGCCGAGGCCGGCCGCGGTGGAGCTGACGTTGACGATGCTGCCGCCGCCGCCCGCGGCCATCTTCTCCGCGAGCAGTGCGGTGAGCAGGAACGGGGCACGCACATTGACCGCGAAAGCGGCGTCGTAGCCCGCGAGGTCCTGCCCGGTGGTGGGGGAGAACGTCATCACGCTCGCGTTGTTGATCAAGATGTCGACGGCTCCGGCGTCCTCGGCCAGCTGCCACACGCCCGCCCCGTCGGACACATCGGCAGCGACGAAACGCACCGCCCCGGCGGACTCGCCACCGGCCGCGCGGAGGTCTTCCACGACCTGGGCGCCGCGCTCCGGATCGATGCCGGTCAGGATCAAGTCGGCTCCGCCCGCGGCCAGCACCCTGGCCGTCGCGTGCCCGAGTCCGCCGATCGCACCGGATCCGGTGACGAGCGCCGTTCTGCCTGCGAATTCCATTGCTTCACCCTTCGTGTCGGCCAGTGAGCGGCCGACTTCTGTGCGTCCGTTCAAGAAGTCACGCAACGGAAGCTACGACTTCTTGAACGTCTAGTCAAGAAGTCGTAGTCTTGGGCACGTGACACGAACCGGACGCCCACGCGAGTTCGACAAGGAACGGACGCTGGAGCGCGCACTCGAACTGTTCTGGTCCCGGGGATACGGGGCGACGTCGATCCAGGACCTGGTTGACGCGCTGGCCATCGAGCGCGGCAGCCTCTACGGCGCATTCGGCGACAAACGCCGCTTCTACCTGGACGCCGTCAAGCTCTACTGGGAGGTGTACGAGCGGCACCTGACGACCGCGCTCGACACCGCCCCGCTCCTGCCGGCGCTGCGCGAGATCCTGACCCATCCGGCGCGGCTCGACGAACTGATCTCCGACATGGGCGTGCCGCAGGGCTGCCTGGTCGGCAACACGACCGCCGAACTCGTCCCCCAGGACAGCGAAGCCACGGAGATCGTCACCCGCTCGTACCGCCGCTTCACGCATATCGTCGCCGACGCACTCCGCCGCGCACAGGCCGCCGGAGAGGTCACGGACGCCTCATCCCCCGAGGCCCAGGCGCAGCTCCTGCTCTACATCGTCCAGGGCCTGTCACTCGTATCGAGGGCGGGGCTCGATCAGAGCGCGGCGCTGAGTGCGATCGACACGGCGGTGGACGGGCTGCGGGCGTGACATGACATGACTCTTCCGTGAGCGACCGGCGACCAGCGACCAGCGACCGGGCACTCCAACAGCGAGAACCCGGAACCGAAAGGCTCCGGGCCCCCACTACTTCACGCACGCCCCGCCGCTACGTCCCGTCCCGCGTCTCGTCCGGGTCCACGCCCATCGTGATCGACCCGATGACGCCCTTCTCGATGTGCCCCTTGCGGTACTTCAGCTTCAGGAGGCCGTCCTGTGTGCCGCCGCCTCCGTAGATCGTGTCCTCGTCCAGCGTCGTGCGCGTCGTCGTGCTCGTGGAGTACGGGGTCACATCCGCCGAGGCGAGTACCGCCGTCTCCGCGAAGAAGAACTGGCCCGTGTGGCAGGCGTGGCCGCCCTCGTAGCCGGTGTCGGTCAGCTTGCCGTCCACGTGGACCTTGGTGTGGATGTGCACGGCCCGGCCCTGGTACCAGCCGGGGAAGACCGTCTTGAACTCCACGTAGCCGTGCTTGTCCGTGAGCTGCGTGCCGCGCAGGTAGCGCTCGTCGTCCGTGGGCTCCTGGTGGCCACCGCCACCGCCCGGACCGCCAGGGCCACCAGAGGGCGGAGTTCCGGTGGGCGTACCGGTCGGTGCGTCCGTCGGCGGGGTTCCGGTCGGCGGGGTGCCCCCGCCCCCGCCGCTCATCGACTCGTACCCCGAGTAGATCCCCAGCGCGTCGCAGTGCCAGATGTCCACGGCCGCCCGCTTCAGCGGCTTGCACGTGTCGGAGTCGATCACCTTGAGGCGCAGGGTGAAGGGGATGCCCTCCCTGTCCTCGGTGATGTCCTTTCGGATCTTGTCGGCGTCTATGTAGTACGGGCCCTCGGTCGTCTCGCCGGTCAGGCGGTAGCAGCTCTCGGCCGACGAGGCGTCGGACGAGGCATCGGAAGCCGTGGCGTCCGTTCCCGCCGCGGACGTGCCCTCAGCCGACGCGCTCGCCGCCACCGCCCCGCCCACGCCGACCGCCGCCACCGCGGCCCCGGTCGCGAGCACGACCTTACGGCGCGTCAAGTCCCGTTTGTGCGCGGGACCTTGGGGTTTCTCCGGGTGCGTATCGCTCTTCTCTGTCATGTCCCGGACGCTAGGCAGCCCGCCTGTCAGGAACATGTGCGTCGACTGTGGCTACGCACAGGGAAAGGGCCCGGAACCAATCGGTTCCGGGCCCCATCAGCGTGCCGTCAGGACTACTTGTCCGCCTCGCCCTTGCCGGAGGCGACCGGCTTGCGCAGCTGGATGTTCAGCTCGCGCAGACGGGACTCCTCCAGCTCGGAGGGCGCGCCCATCATCAGGTCCTGCGCGTTGCCGTTCAGCGGGAAGGCGATCGTCTCGCGGATGTTCGGCTCGTCCGCGAGGAGCATGACGATGCGGTCGACGCCGGGGGCGATGCCGCCGTGCGGCGGGGCGCCGAGGCGGAAGGCGCGGAGCATGCCCGCGAACTCCTGCTCGACGGTCTCGGCCGCGTAGCCCGCGATCTCGAAGGCCTTGAGCATGACCTCGGGCTCGTGGTTACGGATGGCGCCGGAGGACAGCTCGATGCCGTTGCAGACGATGTCGTACTGCCAGGCGAGGATGTCGAGGGGGTCCTTCTCCTCCAGGTCCTTCATGCCGCCCTGGGGCATCGAGAAGGGGTTGTGGGAGAAGTCGATCTTGCCGGTCTCCTCGTCCTTCTCGTACATCGGGAAGTCGACGATCCAGCAGAAGCGGAAGACGCCCTCTTCGAAGTGCCCCGCACGCTTGGCGGCCTCGACGCGGACGGCCGACATGATCTTGGAGACCTCTTCGAACTCGCCCGCGCCGAAGAAGACCGCGTGGCCGGGGGCCAGCGAGAGGCGCTTCGTCAGTTCCTCTACGTTCGCCTCCGTCAGGAACTTCGCGATCGGGCCCGTCAGCGAACCGTCCTCGGCGACGCGCACCCAGGCGAGACCCTTCGCGCCCTGCTCGACCGCGTAGTCACCGAGGCCGTCGAAGAACTTGCGGGACTGCGACGCCGTGTCCGGCACCGGAAGCGCGCGCACGTGCTTGCCCGCGAACGCCTTGAACTCGGAGTTCGCGAAGATGTCCGTGATGTCGGTCAGTTCGAGCTTCGCGCGCAGGTCGGGCTTGTCGTTGCCGTACTTCAGCATCGACTCGCGGAACGGGATGCGCGGGAACGGAGACGTGACCTCGCGGCCGTTGCCGAACTCGGTGAAGATCTCCGTCATCAGCTTCTCGATGGGCTGGAAGACGTCTTCCTGCTCCACGAAGCTCATCTCGACGTCGAGCTGGTAGAACTCGCCCGGCGAGCGGTCGGCGCGCGCGTCCTCGTCGCGGAAGCACGGCGCGATCTGGAAGTAGCGGTCGAAGCCCGAGATCATGAGCAGCTGCTTGAACTGCTGCGGTGCCTGGGGGAGCGCGTAGAACTTGCCCGGGTTCAGGCGGGACGGCACGACGAAGTCGCGGGCGCCCTCGGGGGACGTCGCGGCGAGGATCGGCGTCGCCATCTCGTTGAAGCCGAGCGCCACCATCTTCGAGCGGATCGAGGCGATGACGGACGAGCGCAGCATGATGTTGCGGTGCATGCGCTCGCGGCGCAGGTCCAGGAAGCGGTACTCAAGGCGCCGCTCCTCGTTCACGCCGTCGTCCGCGTTGATGGTGAACGGGATCTGCTGGGCGGCACCGAGCACCTCGACCTCGGCGGCCTCGATCTCGACCTCGCCGGTGGGCAGCTCGGGGTTCACGTTCTCCGTGCCGCGCGAGACGACCTTGCCGTCGATACGGACGACCGTCTCCTTGGAGAGCTTGTCGAGCGTCTCGGCGGCAGCCGTGCCGGGGCGGGCCACCAGCTGCGTGATTCCGTAGTGGTCGCGCAGATCGATGAAGAGGATGCCGCCCAGGTCTCGGCGATTGTGCAGCCAGCCGCTCAGCCGGACGTCGGAGCCGACGTCAGAGGCGCGGAGCTCGCCGCAGGTGTGGGACCTGTACCGATGCATCTTCGTTCATCCAGTCTTCGCGTATAGGGGTTCGCGTATAGGGGAGAGAGCAGGCAGGCCTCAAGGCTACCGTCCGGGCGGAGATCGCTTTCCGGATTAACGCCCGGACCACCCTGACAACGCCCGGACCACCCTGACAGGGGACCATCCCCGTCGCCCCAGGGGCCGCCCCCGCATCGTCCCAGGGGCCTCCCCCGCCACCCCGGCGGTGGCGGCTTGCCCCCCGATCTTCCTAAAGTGGGTCAATGCGCACCGACGATCCCTTGCAAGAGGCGGGGGACGAACCCCTTCCTCCCGTAGGGGAAGTCCTGGCCGCCATCGCGACCGGCCTGTGGCGCTGGGACAACTCGGCGGGCACCGTCACGCTCGACGCCGAGGCGGCCCGGCTCCTCGGGCTTCCCCCGCGCGCCCAGGCCCTCACCGAGGCGGGCGTGCGCTCCCGCTTCCACCCCGTCGACTGGAACGAGATCGACGGCATCGTCCAGCTCGCCGTCGCCGAGGGCACCCTGGCGGAGGCCCGCCTGCGGATCATGGACGACCAGGGGCGGGTCGTTCGCATCGTGCGCAGCCGCTCCAAGCCGGTCATCGACGAGGCGACACATTCGTACGAGCTCATCGGCACCCTGCAGGAGGTCACCGAGCTCCCGCCGGGCACCGCGGCGCGCACCCCCGTCACCGGTGACTGGCGGCGCTCCCGCGAGGCGTTCCTGCTCGACGCCGGGCGCGCGCTCGCCGAGGCGCGGTCGACGGAGGAGGTCCTGCGGGTCGCCAGCGGGCTCTCCATGCCGGGGTTCTCGCCGGACGGGCTCGGTGTCTTCGGGGTCGAGGGCGATCGGCTCAAGATCATCGGTCATTACGGGCACAAGCCCGGCGACGACGTGCCCTTCTCCGCGATGCCCCTGGACACGGACTATCCGGCCGCCGAGGTGGTGCGCACGGGCCGCGCGGTCTACCTCTCGTCGCCCGACGAGTACCACCGCCGCTACCCCGCCACCTGGCCGCTCGCCCAGCCCTTCGACCGGCAGTCGTGGGCGTTCCTGCCGCTGACGGTCGCGGGCCGCACGATGGGCGCGTGGCTCGCGGCCTTCGCCTACCCCGTCTCGTTCACGCCGGACGAGCGCTCCGTCCTGACGACGGTGGCCAGGATGCTGGCCCAGGCCCTGTCGCGGGCCGGGGTCGCCGAGTCGGAGCGGGAGCTGACGGAGGGGCTTCAGCGCTCGATGCTGCCGCTGCTCGGGCCACGGATCCCGGGGATGACCGTGGCCGCGCGGTATGTGCCGACCGGCGGCGGGCTCCAGGTGGGCGGCGACTGGTACGACATGATCCCGCTGCCCAACGGCCGCATCGCCTTCGTCATCGGCGACGTACAGGGCCACGACGTACGGGCCGCGGGCCTCATGGGGCAGCTGCGGATCGCCCTGCGCGCCTACGCATCCGAGGGCCACCGCCCGGACGCCGTGCTCTCCCGGGCGACCCGCTTCCTCTCGGGGATGACGGACGGCATCACGATCGGCTCGGACGGCGACGCCGGGGGCGACCCGGCCGATCCGCGCTTCGCGACCTGCCTGTACGTGGAGGCCGACCCGGTCACCGGCATCCTGGAGATCGCCCGCGCGGGCCACCCGGAGCCCGCGATACGGATGACCGACGGAACGGTTCTGCTGCGCCCCACGGCGGGCGGCCTGCCGCTCGGCATCGACCCGGACGCGGACTACCCCACGACCCGCCTCGTCCTGGAGGCCGGCGAGACGATGCTGGTCTGCACCGACGGCCTCATCGAGACCGGCGGCCACGACCTGGACAGCGGCTGGAAGCGGATCCGCAAGATCCTGGAGGAGCACGGAGGCCTCGGCGACGGGGACGGCGACGATGGTCTTGAGGAGCTGGCCGACACCCTCGTACAGGCCGTGCACGGGCCCTCGTCGCACCACACCACGGGCCCCCTCGTGGACCGCCGCGAGGACGACATCGCGGTCCTGCTCCTTCGCAGATACGGCCACCCCGAGCACCGCACGCCCGCACGGCGCACCGTCCTGACGGTCGCGCAGGCCGAGCCGGAGCGCATCGCGGGGGCGCGGCGGCACATGCGGGAGCTGCTGCACGACTGGGCGGTCGCCGATCAGGTCGACTCGGCGGTCCTGATGGTCTCCGAGATGATCACGAACGTGCTCGTGCACACGGACGGCGACGCCATGCTGGTCGCCGAGGTCACGGGGGAGCCGGGCTCGCGCTGCCTGCGGGCCGAGGTATCGGACGGCAGCGACGACCTGCCGCACCGGCGTCACCCCGGTGAACTCGCCTCGTCCGGGCGGGGGTTGGTCCTGATGGAGCTCCTCGCCGACGAGTGGGGGGTGGACCCCAAGGGCGAGGGCAAGAGCATCTGGTTCGAGCTCTACGAGGGGGCTGCCGAGCCCTCCGCCGAGCCCTTCGAGGAGTCCGACCCGGCCAAGCCCTCCGGATAGCGTTCCCGCAGCTCCGAAATCACCCCGAACGCCGCCGCGGTGACCGGCACCGCGAGCAGCATCCCCAGGATCCCCGCCACGGACGCTCCCGCGGTGATCGCCAGCATGACGACCGCCGGGTGCATCTGCACGGTCCGCGACTGGATCACCGGCTGGAGCACGTGCCCTTCAAGGACCTGCACGGCGAGTACGACACCCAGCGCCCACAGCGCGATGATGAAGCCGCGGTCGGCGAGCGCGACGAGTACGGCGACGGCGCCGGAGATGAAAGCACCCAGATAGGGGATGTAGGCGCCGATGAACACGAGTGCGCCGAGCCCCAACGCCCCCGGCACCCGCAGGATCAGGAGCCCGATGGTGATGCAGATGGCGTCGATCAGGGCGATGAACGTGGTCCCGCGCATGAAGCCCTCGACGGCCTCGAAAGCGCGCCGGCCCATCGCCTCGACGATGTCGGCGGTGCCGCGCGGGGCGAGCGAGCGCATGGAGCTCACGGCCCGGTCGGAGTCGCGCAGGAAGAAGAAGACGAGCAGCAGTGCGAGGACGGCCATGGCGGTCATCTCGCCGACGACGCTGAGCCCGCTGAGCACCCCGGACGCGGCGGAGCCGCCGAACTTGCCGAGCAGTTCCTTGGCGTTGGACGCCATGTCGTCGAGGGATGTCCCCGCGGCACCGAAGTGCTTGGACAGGTCGGTCGCGGCCAGCTTCAGGGAGGCGATGATCTGGTCGCCGGTGTCGATCAGGGCCTTGACCACGATGTACACCGCGCCGCCGACGACCGCGACGACGGCCGCGCAGGTCAGCCCCGCGGCCAGCGAGCGCTGCACCTTCATCTTGAGCAGCCATCGGTAGACGGGCCCGAGGAGCGCCGTGCCCAGGAGGGCGAGCAGTACCGGCGTGACGGCCGTCTTGAAGGTGACGAAGAGCCAGATCGCCACGGCGGCCACGCCGGCGACGAGCAGGAGGACGACGCACCAGGCGGCGGTACGCCGTGCGGGCTCGGGCAGAAGGGCGCCAGGGGTGCTCACCCTCCTACCCGAGCATGGGCCGTGCGACCCCGCACGTTATGTACGGCTACATGCCATCCGTCGGTCGGCGCCTACATGCCGTGCACGGCCGGGACCGTACCGAGCAGGCCCTTCTGGAAGTCCTCGAACGCCTGCTGGAGCTCGGCCTGACTGTTCATCACGAACGGTCCGTAGTGCGCCATCGGCTCGCGGATCGGCTGCCCGCCGAGCAGCACGACCTCCAGGTCGGGGGTGTTCCCGTCCTGCTTCTCGTCCGCGCGGACGGTCAGCGAGGAACCGGCGCCGAAGACCGCCGTCTGGCCCTTGTGCACCGGTCGGCGCTCGGCACCGACCGTGCCGCGCCCGGCGAGCACGTACGCGAGTCCGTTGAAGTCCTCGCGCCAGGGCAGCGTGACCTCGGCACCGGGGCGGACCGTCGCGTGGATCATCGTGATCGGCGTGTGCGTGATGCCGGGGCCCTCGTGCCCGTCGAGCTCACCGGCGATGACGCGCAGGAGCGCGCCGCCGTCGGGGGATGTGAGGAGCTGCACCTGGCCGCCGCGGATGTCCTGGTAGCGGGGGTCCATCATCTTGTCCCGCGCGGGCAGGTTCACCCACAGCTGGAGGCCGTGGAAGAGGCCGCCGGACACGACGAGGCCCTCCGGCGGCGCCTCGATGTGCAGGAGGCCGGATCCTGCGGTCATCCACTGGGTGTCACCGTTGGAGATGGTGCCGCCACCGCCGTTGGAGTCCTGGTGGTCGAAGATGCCGTCGATGATGTACGTGACGGTCTCGAAGCCTCGGTGTGGGTGCCAGGGAGTGCCCTTGGGCTCTCCCGGCGCGTACTCCACCTCGCCCATCTGGTCCATCATGATGAACGGGTCGAGGTGCTTGTAGTTGATCCCCGCGAACGCCCGGCGCACCGGGAAGCCCTCGCCCTCGAAACCGCTCGGTGCGGTCGTCACGGCGAGCACGGGGCGGGCCACGGCGTCGGCGGACGCGGCCACACGGGGCAGGGTCAGCGGGTTCTCGACGGTCACAGCGGGCATGTCGGTGCCTCCTTCTTCGTACGTCCACTTTAGTTGAACGTAGAACTTCTTGCCACCGGGAACGCGAGACGCCCGGAGGGAATTCCCTCCGGGCGTCACAACGGCATCAGTGCAGGCAGTGGCTAGCCGTACATCCGCCGCATCGCGAAGTCGACCATCTGTTCGACGGCCTTGGCATCGAAGACCATACGATGCTCGCCCTCCATGTCGAGGACGAAGCCGTAACCGGTGGGAAGAAGGTCGATGACCTCCGCACCCGTGATCACGAAGTACTTGGACTCCTTGCCCGCGTACCGGCGCAGCTCCTTGAGCGACGTGAACATCGGGATCACGGGCTGCTGGGTGTTGTGCAGGGCGAGGAAGCCGGGATTGTCGCCGCGCGGGCAGTAGACCTTCGAGGTGGCGAAGGCCTGCTGGAAGTCCTCGGCGGACATCGAGCCCGTGGTGAAGGCGCGCACCGCGTCCGCGAGGGACGGGGGTGACGGCTCGGGATAGAGCGGGGGCTGCTGCTGGGCGTACCCGCCCGCGCCGCCCGGCATCTGCTGCGGCGGCGGCTGCGGCGGTGCGTAATTCTGCCCGGCGCCCGCTTGTTGGTCGTAGCCGTACATGGGGGCAAGCCTACCGAGGCCGGACGGGGCGCTGCTCACACTTGGGGGATCAGGGGTTGCGTCTTATTACCGGCGGGTAGCATTATCGGTAGCTACTAACTGGTACGTGGTTTTTTCGCTTGCGCGGACCCGCTTACCGGCTTACGCAGACCCGCCTTACACAGACCCGCTTACGCAGACCGCCTGAGGATCCCGCCTCCCCGAACCAAACGGAGCCGTCGCCATGGGGCACTACAAGTCCAATCTCCGCGACATCGAGTTCAACCTCTTCGAGGTGCTCGGCCGCGACAAGCTGTACGGCACCGGCCCGTTCGCGGAGATGGACGTCGACACGGCCAAGACCATCCTCGACGAGCTGCGCCGCCTCGCCGAGAACGAGCTGGCCGAATCCTTCACGGACGCCGACCGCAACCCGCCGGTGTTCGACCCGGCGACCAACACCGCGCCGGTCCCGGCGTCCTTCAAGAAGAGCTACCAGGCCTTCATGGACTCCGACTACTGGCGTCTTGGCCTGCCCGAGGAGATCGGCGGCACGACCGCCCCCCGCTCCCTGATCTGGGGTTACGCGGAGCTGCTTCTCGGCGCCAACCCGGCGGTGTGGATGTACTCCTCCGGTCCGGCGTTCGCGGGCATCCTGCACGAGGAGGGCAACGAGGCGCAGAAGAAGGTCGCCTCGATCGCCGTCGACAGGCAGTGGGGCTCGACGATGGTCCTGACCGAGCCGGACGCCGGTTCGGACGTGGGCGCGGGCCGCACGAAGGCCGTGCAGCAGGATGACGGTTCCTGGCACATCGAGGGCGTGAAACGCTTCATCACGTCCGGTGAGCACGACATGTCGGAGAACATCCTTCACTACGTCCTCGCTCGCCCCGAGGGCCACGGCCCCGGCACGAAGGGCCTCTCGCTCTTCCTGGTCCCCAAGTACGAGTTCGACTGGGAGACCGGCGAGCTCGGCGAGCGCAACGGCGTCTACGCCACGAACGTCGAGCACAAGATGGGCCTCAAGGCGTCCAACACGTGCGAGATGACGTTCGGCGACCAGCACCCCGCCAAGGGCTGGCTGATCGGTGACAAGCACGACGGCATCCGCCAGATGTTCATGATCATCGAGTTCGCCCGCATGATGGTCGGCACGAAGGCCATCGCCACGCTCTCGACGGGTTACCTGAACGCCCTGGAGTACGCCAAGGAGCGCGTGCAGGGTCCGGACCTCGCCCAGTTCATGGACAAGACCGCGCCCAAGGTGACGATCACCCACCACCCGGACGTACGCCGCTCGCTGATGACGCAGAAGGCGTACGCGGAGGGCATGCGCGCCCTGGTCCTGCACACTGCCGCGGTCCAGGACGACATCCAGTTCAAGGAGGCGGAGGGGGAGGACGCCTCCGCGCTCATCGCCCTGAACGACCTCCTCCTGCCGATCGTCAAGGGCTACGGCTCGGAGAAGTCGTACGAGCAGCTGGCGCAGTCGCTCCAGACGTTCGGCGGCTCGGGGTACCTCCAGGAGTACCCGATCGAGCAGTACATCCGTGACGCCAAGATCGACACCCTCTACGAGGGCACGACGGCCATCCAGGGCCAGGACTACTTCTTCCGGAAGATCGTCCGTAACCAGGGTGCCGCGCTGAACGGCCTCGCCGAGGAGATCAAGAAGTTCCTCGCGGTCGACACGGGCGGCGAGAAGCTGGCCGGGGCCCGCGAGGAGCTGGCCAAGGCCGCAGTCGAGCTCGAGGCCATCGTCGGCGTCATGCTGACGGACCTCGCGGCCACCGAGCAGGACGTGAAGTCCATCTACAAGGTGGGCCTCAACACGACCCGCCTCCTGATGGTCTCGGGCGACGTCGTCGTCGGCTACCTCCTCCTGCGGGGCGCGGCGGTCGCCGCCGAGAAGCTGGAGACGGCTTCCGCGAAGGACAAAGCCTTCTACGAGGGCAAGATCGCCGCGGCCAAGTTCTTCGCCGCGAACGTCCTGCCCGGCGTCGCGAACGAGCGGAAGCTCGCCGAGGGCGTGGAGCTGGACCTGATGGAGCTGGACGAGGCGGCGTTCTAGCCACCACGACACCGCAGAGTGGCCCGCTCCCGTTCAGGGGGTCGGGCCACTGTCGTACGTCGTCTCTCCCGGCCGCGGCGCGCTTCCCACCCGGGGTGCTCGGGCGGGTGGGAGGGAGACATCCGCCGCGAAGCGGCGGTACAAGACTCCCGGTTACGGGCACGTCACGTACAGAACCTCCCATAAAAGGCCCCCCTCGCCCCGAGGAACCGCTAGCTAGGCTGGAAGCCATGAGCACACCTGCCCGCTTCGACCGCGGCCACTCCGACGACCTCTTGACCTTCCTGGCGGCAAGCCCCTCCCCGTACCACGCAGTGGCGAGCGCCGCGGAGCGGCTGGAGAAGGCCGGTTTCCGCCAGGTCGAGGAGACCGATCCCTGGGACGGGTCGACCGGCGGGAAGTATGTGCTGCGCGGCGGCGCGATCGTCGCCTGGTACGTCCCCGAAGGCGCGTCCGCACACACTCCGTACCGCATCGTCGGCGCCCACACCGACTCCCCGAACCTCCGCGTCAAGCCGAAGCCGGACGCGGGCGGGCACGGCTGGCGGCAGGTGGCGGTCGAGATCTACGGCGGCCCGCTGCTCAACTCCTGGCTCGACCGCGACCTGGGCCTCGCGGGCAGGCTCTCGCTGCGGGACGGCTCGACGCGCCTGGTGAACGTCGACCGGGCGCTCCTCCGGGTCCCGCAGCTGGCGATCCACATGGACCGCGGGGTGGTCGCCGACGGCCTCAAGCTCGACAAGCAGAAACACATGCAGCCCATCTGGGGGCTCGGCGACGACGTACGCGAAGGCGACCTCATCCGCTTCCTGGAGGAGGAGTCGGGGCTCGCCCACGGCGAGGTCACCGGCTGGGACCTGATGACGCACCCCATCGAGGCGCCCTCCTACCTCGGCCGCGACCGCGACCTCATCGCGGGCCCGCGGATGGACAACTTGCTCTCGGTGCACGCCTGTACGGCGGCGCTCGCCGCCGTCGCCTCGGCGGAGGACGCCGACTCCCTCGCGTACATCCCCGTACTTGCCGCCTTCGACCACGAGGAGAACGGCTCGCAGTCCGACACGGGCGCGGACGGCCCGCTCCTCGGCTCGGTGCTCGAACGCTCCGTCTTCGCGCGCGGCGGCACGTACGAGGACAAGGCCCGCGCCTTCGCCGGCACCATCTGTCTCTCCTCCGACACGGGTCACGCCGTGCACCCCAACTACGCGGAGCGGCACGACCCGACGCACCACCCGCGCGCCAACGGCGGCCCGATCCTCAAGGTCAACGTCAACAACCGGTACGCCACGGACGGTGCGGGACGTGCCGTGTTCGCCGCCGCGTGCGAGAGAGCCGGCGTGCCGTTCCAGAGCTTCGTCTCGAACAACGCGATGCCGTGCGGCACGACGATCGGGCCGATCACCGCGGCACGGCACGGCATCAAGACCGTCGACATCGGCGTCGCGATCCTCTCGATGCACAGCGTGCGCGAGCTGTGCGGGGCGGACGATCCGCACCTCCTCGCCAACGCGTTGGTCGCTTTCCTGGAGGGCTGAGGGCCGGGGCTGAAGGCTGTTCTCCGCTTCTCCGTGTGGGCGTGGCGAGTCCGGGTACCCGGGTGCACGCCACGACTTCACGACTTAGGGAGGCGGTCCACATGGGCCTGGGCGGATGCATCATCTTGATCGCCGCGGGCGCCATCCTCGCGTTCGCCACCGACTGGGAGATGGACGGCATCAATCTCACCGTCACCGGCCTGATCATGATGGCCGTCGGCGTGATCGGTGTCGCCGCGTTCACCAACGCGCGCCGCAAGACGGTCGTGCCGCCGGGCGCGACCGTGGTCGAGACGGACCACGACCACCACCACGGCATCTGACAGCAGGCACCGTCGGGCCCGGCAGCCACCCCTGTGG
>NZ_JBHTSF010000160.1:0-19838 GCF_042795295.1 Streptomyces sp. NPDC056486 | reverse complement strand
GACCCGCAGGCCAATGGGCCTGCGGGTCCGCGAGTAACGCTCAAGTACAGCGAAGCGTCAGGCCGCCTTCGGGGCGTTGACGTCGCTCGGCAGAGCCTTCTGCGCAACCTCGACGAGCGCGGCGAACGCGTTCGGGTCGTTGACGGCGAGCTCCGCGAGGATCTTGCGGTCCACCTCGATGTTGGCGGCGTTGAGACCCTGGATGAGGCGGTTGTACGTCATGCCGTTCTCGCGGGCCGCAGCGTTGATGCGCTGGATCCACAGCCGACGGAAGTCGCCCTTGCGCTTCTTGCGGTCGTTGTAGTTGTAGACCAGGGAGTGGGTGACCTGCTCCTTGGCCTTGCGGTACAGGCGCGAGCGCTGGCCGCGGTAACCCTTGGCAGCCTCGAGGATCGCCCGACGCTTCTTGTGGGCATTGACTGCCCGCTTGACGCGTGCCACTTGTTAACTCCTTGTAGCGGGGCCGTGGTTGGACTCACACGACCCGGTATCGATTGGGTCCCGGTCAGAGTTCAGGCGCGGTGTGCGCCCGGACTCACTTGCCGAGAAGCTTCTTGATCTTCTTGGCGTCGCCCGGGGCCATCTCGGCGTTGCCACTGAGGCGACGCGTCAGACGGGACGACTTGTGCTCGAGCAGGTGGCGCTTGCCGGCGCGCTCACGGAGCACCTTGCCGGAGCCGGTGATCTTGAAGCGCTTGCTGGCACCGCTGTGCGTCTTGTTCTTCGGCATAGCGCCGTTCTCTCCTCGTCATTGGCACTCCCTGCCGTTCCCGGTTCCTGCGAACCGTGGGCAGGGAGCGTCAGATGTATCGGTTGTCATCCAAGGCGCGCTTGGGAGGCGCGTCCCGGATCAGGCCTGGGCGGGCTCCTCGGCAGGCGCCTCAGCAGGCTTCTCGGCGGGCGCCTCGGCAGGCGTCTCGACCTCGGCAACGGCCTCGTCGGGCGTCGCCTCGTCGGCGGAGTCGTCGTCCGTGCGGCCCTGTCGCTCGGCCTTGCGGGCGGCCTGGGCCTCGCGAGCCTCGGCCATGGCTTCGGTCTTCTTCTTGTGCGGACCGAGGACCATGATCATGTTTCGGCCGTCCTGCTTCGGGTTCGACTCGATGAACCCGAGGTCTTCGACGTCGTTCGCGAGACGCTGCAGCAGTCGGAAGCCGAGTTCCGGCCTGGACTGCTCGCGACCACGGAACATGATCGTGATCTTGACCTTGTCGCCCTGCTTGAGGAACCGGACGACGTGACCCTTCTTGGTGTCATAGTCGTGCGGGTCGATCTTCGGCCGGAGCTTCATCTCCTTGATGACCGTGTGCGCCTGGTTCTTGCGCGCCTCACGGGCCTTCATGGCCGACTCGTACTTGAACTTCCCGTAGTCCATGAGCTTGCACACGGGCGGACGGGCGGTCGCCGCCACCTCGACCAGGTCGAGGTCGTACTCCTGTGCGAGCTCCAGGGCCTTGGCAAGCGGAACGATCCCGACCTGCTCGCCGCTGGGCCCGACGAGTCGCACCTCGGGAACTCGAATCCGGTCGTTGATGCGGGGCTCGGCGCTGATGGATCCTCCTCGGTAGCACCACGCGGCGGTCTGGCGGACAGCCGCGTTACGTCTGTTATCTAGACCAACCGAGTGAGTACATAAAAAATGCCCCAACCGATCACAGGAAGGGGCTCCATTGCTACCGGAGCACCTCCGCGATGATCGCGGGGCGCATCTCGGGCCTGCCGTAGTCTCGGGGACTGCGGAGGCCTGACCGGTGACCTGCCGCTCAAGGAGCGACTAGGTGGGAAGCGGAGCCTCCACTTGTGGGCCGGGTCTCTGCGTCGGTACGCGAGTATCCGGCCGGTCGTTACACAAGGTTAGCAGCTCCACGGGGGTGGGGCTAACCAGCGGGCCCACGCACTCCCGCGAGTCACCGGCTGCGGGGCTCCGCTTATCGTGTGGGACATGAGCGACGCGACCCCTGCCCCCGAGTCCGCCACCGGCGACTCCCCCAACTTCGACGCCTTGACCCGTGACATCGCGGACGTCCCCGCGGTCGAGGTGATCACCACGGTCGCCGTCCACCTGATGAGTGCCGCGGCCGTGAACCTGGGCCTCGCGGAGGGCGGCGAGCCCCACAAGGACCTGGACGAGGCGCGCAAGCTGATCCACTCGCTCGCCGGTCTGATGGACGCGAGCGCCACGGAGATCTCCTCGTTCCACGCGGCCCCCCTGCGCGACGGCCTGAAGTCGCTGCAGCTGGCCTTCCGCGAGGCGTCCGACGTGCCGGACGAGCCGGGTCAGGGCCCGGGCGAGAAGTACACGGGCCCGATCTTCGGCTGACCTCCCCGGCCGTCTCGGCCCTCTCGTACGTGATCAGCCTTCTCGTACGGAATCAGCCTTCTCTTACGTAAAGGGGCTCGCCCGGTGGCGTCGCCTCGGCCGGCAGGAGTGCCAGGTCGAGGCCGCTCACCAGGCGGGCCCTCAGTGTTTCGTCGGCCGCGATGCGCCGGGCGACGCGCTGGGCGGCTTCGGACGGGTCCGCCGACGCGTCGAGGACGAGCGCCAGGGTGCCGTCCGCGGTGCCCGCTCCGAGGTAGGCGCGCCGGACGGCAGGATCGGCGGCGACGGCCGCGCGCACGGCGGCCGTGACGGCGGGGTCCAGGAGCGGGTCCCGGGTGTGACGGCCTTCGGAGAGGGTGATCAGGGCGGGCCGGTTGATCTCGTAGGGGACGGGCCCCGCGAGGTCGAGCACGATCGTGTCGGCCTGCTCGTGCGCCGCGGCCTGGAGCGCCTGGTGCAGCGGGACCGCTACCGGCCTGGCCTGCGGGTCCCACAGGGCGAGGGACTGGGTCGAGGTGAACGCGGGCAGCGCCTTGCGGTCGCCCGCCTTGAGGGTGGGCACCGCCATGTCGCTGGACTTCTCGCGGCGAAGGCCGTTCTCGCCTTCCTCCACCTCGCCGAGCACGGCGACCACGGGGACGAGCAGCCGGGCGCCGGTGAGCGCCTCCAGTACGGGGCCGTGCGCCGTGCGGTCCTCGGCCCACGCGGTCAGGGCCGCGGTGAGCCGGGGGTCGGCGGACCCGTCGTCGTCGGAGAAGCCGGGGTCCGGGATGTTCTTGTTCGCCACGGTCCTGACCCTATCGAGCGGGGTCCTGGCCCTTCCGACCGCGGTCGGGGCCCTATCGGGCGGTGCCGGGACGGGTGCCGCTTCCCCGACGGCCGCGCCAGAGGTAGACCGCCGCCGCCAGGAGCGCCACGCCGATGCCGCCCGCGACCGGGCCCACCCAGCCGGCGGGTCCGCCGTCGCTCGCGGCCTCGTCCGGGCCCGAACCGAAGTACTTCTTCCCGTACGCCGCTGAGCTCAGCTCCTCCGGCTTCTTCTTGCCGCCCTCGGCGATCGCGGCCGCGGGGTCGATGAAGCCGAAGCCGCGGGAGTCGTCGCGGCCCCCGCTGGGGACGTCGCGGGCGGTGTCCTCGAGGAGCTGCTTGATCTGGGCCGGGGTCAGACCGGGATGGGCGGCGCGGATGAGGGCGACGGCACCGGAGACGAACGCCGAGGCGGCGCTGGTGCCCCAGCCTTCGTAGTACTCGCGGTCGGGGTCGGCGATGACGATCTTCTTGCCGGGGGCGCTGACGGTGGCGTACCAGCGGCGGGTGGAGAAGGAGGCGCGGTCGCCGTTCTTGTCGACGGCGGTGGCGGCGATGACGCCGGGGTAGGCCGCCGGGTAGGAGATGTGGTCGCCGCGCTCGCCGCCGTTGCCCGCCGACGCGACGACGACGGCGCCTTTCTTCAGGGCGTACTGGACGGCGGCGTCCTCGGCGGGTTCGGGGTGGGCGGTCTTGGAGTCGTCGCCTAGGGAGAGGTTGATGACGTCGGCGCCGTGGTCGGTGGCCCAGCGGATGCCGTCGGCAAGGGCGTTGCCCCGAGTGTTGCGGGCCTTCGAGCGGTCCGGGTCACCGTCCTCCAGGATCACGCGGATCGGCAGGATCTTCGCCTGTGGCGCGATGCCGATCACACCGTCACCGGCGCCCGCGCCGTGTCCGTGGCCCGCGATGATGCCGGCCATGGCGGTGCCGTGCCGGGCCCAGGGGCGGTCGCCCTTCTCCGCTCCGAAGCCGACCATGTCCTTGCCTGCCAGGACGCTGCCCGCCAAGTCGGGGTGGTCGCGGTCTATGCCGGTGTCCAGGACGGCGACGGTGATGCCCTTGCCCTTGGTGGTCTGCCAGGCCTGGCCGGTGCGCATGGCGTCGAGGGCCCACTGCTGGGCGCGTATGCCGTCATCCGCGTGCGCGGTGGTGGGCAGGAGGGCGACCGACGCGGCGAGGGCCGCAACGCCGAACCGGCGGATTCTCATGAGGACTTCTCCGTCGCCGCGATGGTCTTGCGCAGCCGCCGCTCGACGCGGTCGGCGATGCCCTTCGCCTCGTTGCCGAGGCCCGCCTGGCCCGGGTCGGTGGCGGCGGAGGTCTTCACGGCCTCGTCGGCGGGCTCGGGTTCGGTGACCGTACGGCCGTCGGCGAAGCCGGAGACCGAGAAGGCGACGACGGGGGCGTCAGGGAGCACGGACACGGTCCAGGAGGCGCGCTGGGCATCGCCGAAGTCCGCGGCCGGGGTGCCCTTGGCCGCGTACGGCCGTGGCATGAGATCGACGCGCCGGTCCAGGCCCTCCTCCGTGAAGCGGGTGCGCAGGGAGCGCATCGCGTCGGCGTCGGCCTTGGTGAACAGCAGGCCCACGGTGGTGACATGGCTGCGGGTCGCGTCCGTGTACGTGGCGCGCAGCAGCCTGAGGCAGCCGGCCGGGGCGAGCGCCTTGCGCAGGAGCGGGTCGAAGGCGTTCCTGCAGTTGCTGTCGGGGGCGACGGCGACACGGGTCCAGGTGCGGTCGGCTCCGCCGGGACCCGCGCCCTCTCCCTTGAGGGTGACGGGGAAGAGCTTGTCGACGGGCACGCTGTGCCAGAGCTGGCCCGCCACGGCGTACGTGTTCCGCGTGGCGCCCGTTCCTTCGGAGCTCCCGGTCAGCCAACTCCCGGTGGCCGCACCCGCGATGAGACCGAACCCGAGCACGGCGCAGGCGGCGGCCGCGGTCACGCGGGGCTGCACCCAGGTGCGGACGGGCCGCAGCCGCGTGGTGCTGTCGTCGTACAGCGCGGGCCGGGCGAACGACACGAAGGGCCGCCCGGCCCCGGGGCCGGGCGTCAGGTCGACGGCGCCGACCGCGCGGCGGGCGGCGGTTGTTCGCGGGGAGGGGGCTGGGGTGGATATGGGCTTGGGCGTGTGGGCGTGTGCGTGGGTGGGCGGGGCCTCGGGGGCGGGCCCACCGGTCCCGGCCGACGCGGACCGGGCCGTGGCTGCAGGCGTCGGGGCTGCAGGCGTCGGGGCGGGCGCGGATATGCCCGTCGCCGCAGGCTCCGACGGCGGCACCGGGGGCATCGGGGGACGCAGCGGATAGTCCGCGGCCCTTGGCTCGCTCTCCTTGTCCTGCACCGCGTCCTGCACGCCGTAGTTCGGCGGGGCGGGAGGGCGCGGCGGGGGCAGGACGGGAGCCGGGCCGGTCCCGGAGCTCGGCGCGTGCGTCCGGGGCATCGCTGGCGGCGGCGGTGCGTCGGGGAAGCGGGCCGACGCGGGCGGCGGGCCCGACACGGGATCGGAGCTCGGCACGGGAACAGGGTTCGGCGCGGGCGTCTGTGTCGCCGCTGACGGCGGCCGTGTGTCAGGGAAGCGCGCCGACGCGGGCGGCGGGGGCGGCGACTCCTGTGCGTCGGCGGCAGCGTCGTCCGTGCTGTCTGAGTTGTCCGTGTCGTCCTGCGATGTCGAGGGCCTCGGCATCCGTACCCGGTCGAAGGGCGCGAGCAGGTCACCGAGGAGGGAGTCCCGATCTGCGTCGGCGGGCGCGGGGCCGTTCACTGACGGCGGCGGCTGTTGCTGCTCGGCGTCCCGGTCGTCTTCAGGGGTTCGAGCAGACGCCGTAGATGCCGTCGACAGCGGCACAGATCCCTGACCGTCCGAGGATGCCGGGGCCGGTGCCGGATCGGCCGTCGGCGGACGCAGGTCCGGGAAGCGCGCGGACGGAGCGGGCGGCGGGGACGCGGGCGGGCCCGGCGGCGGAGGCGGGGTCGTGGGACGTGGCGGGACGGGAGCCCGTCGCGCTTCCGTGCTCATGCACCCCCCGTTTCCTCGCTCTTCTGCGCGTAACTCTAAGGGCAGATTCCGGCCGTGAGGGAACCAGTCCGCGGCCCCGGGCGATCTGCCCGGATCATCCCCCTACCCTCGGGTAATCGCGTCTGGCAGGCTTCGGCCATGACCCCCCGTGCAGCAGACCGGGCCCGCTACGACCGGGCCACCGCACACCTCGACGCCCCCGTCGCGATCGTCGATCTGGAGGCATTCGACGCCAATGCCGACGATCTGGTGCGCCGGGCGGGCGGCAAGCCGATCCGGGTCGCGAGCAAGTCCGTGCGCTGCCGAGCGCTGCTCGAACGCGTCCTGGACCGCGACGGCTTCGCCGGGATCATGTCCTTCACGCTCGCCGAGTCCCTGTGGCTCGCGCGCTCCGGGTTCGACGACATCCTGCTCGCCTATCCCTCGGCTGACCGCGCCGCCTTCGCCGAGCTGACCGCCGACCCGAAGCTCGCGTCATCGGTGACGGTGATGGTCGACGACCCGGCGCAGCTGCGGCTCATCGACGAGGCCAGGGACGGCGGGCGCGAAGAGGTGCGGGTCTGCCTGGAGCTCGACACCGCCTTCAAGATCCTCGGGGGACGCGTGCGGATCGGTGCGCTGCGCTCGCCCCTGCACTCCCCCGCCCAAGTCGCCGCGCTCGCCCGTGCCGTGGTCCGGCGGCCCGGCTTCCGGCTCGTGGGCGTGATGGCGTACGAAGGACATGTGGCGGGCGTCGGTGACGCGGTGGCAGGTCGCCCCGCGCGTTCGCGGGCCATCCGCCTCATGCAGTCCGCCGCCCGCAAGGAGCTCGCCGCGCGCCGCGCCGAGACCATCCGCGCGGTGCGGGCGGTCGCGCCGGAGCTGGAGTTCGTCAACGGCGGCGGCACCGGCAGCGTGCAGCACACCGCGGCCGAGCGGGCGGTGACCGAGATCGCCGCCGGGTCGGGCCTGTACGTACCGCGCCTCTTCGACAACTACACGTCGTTCAGCGGGCGTCCGGCCGCGCTCTTCGCCCAGCCCGTCGTGCGCCGCCCCGGCGTGGGCACCGTGACCGTGCTCGGCGGGGGCTACCCCGCTTCGGGTGCCGCGGGCCCCGACCGCTCCCCGGAGCCGTATCTCCCCGAGGGGCTGCGCTACGACCCGCAGGAGGGCGCGGGCGAGGTGCAGACCCCGCTGCTCGGAGCCCCCGCCGACGATCTCCTCATCGGCGACAAGGTGTGGTTCCGGCACGCCAAGGCCGGGGAGTTGTGCGAGCGGTTCGACGCGCTTCACCTCGTCGAGGGCGACCGCGTGACGGCCACCGTGCCGACGTACAGGGGGGAAGGCCACACGTTCCTCTGACCTCTGAGGGCCCGTCTGACCTCTGAGGTGCCGTCAGGGCGTCGCGCCCACGCTGCTTCCCACGCCGCCGCCCGTGTCGCTGTCGCCGACGGCGCGGATCCCCTTGGTGATCTTGTCCATGTCGGAGAGCGGCGGCGCCTCGCCCCCGGCGTCGATGGCGAAGCGGACGATGACCAGCGCCTCGGACCCGCGGCTGGAGGGGAAGGCCAGCGACTGGACGTATCCGCCGGGGCCCTTCTCCGTGTGGACCCGCCAGCGCACGAGGTAGCCGGAGCGGCCCCCGACCGCGACGTTCCCCTCCTTGACCTTCTCGTGCCGGGCGATCCCGCCGAACGGCTCCATGCCGACCTTGTCCTCGTCGTACGCACGGTCCGCCGCGTCCTTGATGTCGCTCCGGGCCAGCGCCTCGGGCGAGCGTTCGTCGGTCCCCGTCGACGTGCGGGAGTAGACCGTGCCGTGGCGGCAGAGGCTTCCCTCGCCCGGACAGTCGTACGTCTTCGGGGTACGGACGGTGGGATCGCCGCCGACCGTGCTGTCGGCCTTCTCCCAGCCGTCGGGGACGGGGATCGTGATGCCGTTGAGCTGGTCGACGAGGGTGGAGGGGTCGGGGTCGGCCGCCGATGTGGTGGGTGTCGGGGAGGTCTTCGTGGCCGTTTCCACCGGCTGCGATACGGCCGGTTCGGGCAAGCCGCTCTGCGGGTCCGAGTCGTCCTCGCCCAGGAGCACCACGCCCGTGACGATCGACGCGACCAGGACGACCCCGGCGGTGGTCAGCGCCACCACCTTGGCCCGGCCGCCTCTGGACGCCCCCGGCAGCGGCTGGACCTGGGTCTGTGCCTGTACCTGCGCGTGCGCCTGTGCCTGCGGCGGGCCGAACCCCGGCTGCGCCTGGCCCATCTGAGGGGCTTCGGGCGCACGCCGGTGCTCGGTCCACGCGGACCCGTCCCACCAGCGCTCGACGTGCTGCGCCGGTGGGGCCGACGGGTCCGCGTACCAGCCAGGAGGGGGCGTCATGCTCATCCCGGCACTCTAGGACGTGCTCCGAAGATCAGAACAGTCAGTACACAGCGTCCGCCTGATCAGGCACCACCGAACCGTCCTCGCGCAGGACCGGGCCCTTGCTGCCGTCCGGCTCGTTGTTCGCGGCCGTCGAGCACGGGTAGAGGTCCGGCTTCTGCTTCATGGGCTCGATGAACATGGGGTTCACGACCCAGCGGCCGTCGGCGTTGTCGTACGCACGGCACATGACCTCGTTCTTGTTCCGGTTCAGGACGAGGTGCGCGCCCGTGGCGTCGCCGACGAACGTCACGTCCGTGTCGGCGTCGCCGCCGCCGAGCGCGATGCGGTGGGACGGGTCCTGCTTGTCCCAGGCCGACTTGCCCTTGACGCCGTAGATCTCCTGGTTGATCCAGCAGCGCTTGCCGTCGATGTAGGGGATGGCTTCGCCCTTGTTCACCGGTACGTCGCCACAGCCCTGGTTCCAGGTGGTGATCCGGCCCTTGCGGTCGAGGACGGAGCGGATGGCGATGGTGTGCTTGCGGTCG
The DNA here is from genome assembly GCF_042795295.1 of Streptomyces sp. NPDC056486. NCBI lineage: Bacteria > Bacillati > Actinomycetota > Actinomycetes > Kitasatosporales > Streptomycetaceae > Streptomyces > Streptomyces sp. NPDC056486. The sequence goes on along the minus strand of NZ_JBHTSF010000160.1, from coordinate 10,816 downwards.
ATGCCGACGCCCTTGGACCAGACCTCCGTCACCGGCTCCGAGCCCGCCGAGACGATGTAGACGTCGAACCCGGCCTTCTTGAGCGTGCGGATCAGGTCGCGCTGCTGGTCGTAGTAGCGGGCGTAGCCGGGGATCTCGTGCGTGCCCACGGTCTGGGTGGCGCCGACGGGGGCCGCGAGCACCTGCTTGCGGGCCTTCGCGGCATACGACTCCAGTTCGGGCACGGTGTGCCCGGCGAAGAGCTGGGGCACCCAGGCGTACTGCGGGACGGTGTGCCGGTGGTCCCACTCCCCCGCGAAGGCGGCGGCGCCGCTCATGGTCTTGCCGTCCTCGCGGACCTCGAAGATCTCGTCGGCGCAGTCGGTGTCGGTGGAGGTGGGCAGCGGCTTGCCGACCGGCACCTTCGTGCCGCAGGCCTTGGTGAGCGCCTTGTCGGCCTCGTCCGTCATCCACTTGCTGGTGGACTTCCAGGAGGCGGGGCGCAGGATCTTGTCGTGGTGGAGGGACCAGGCGATCGTCGCGTCGGTGATGTCGTTCTTGACGACGGTGTTGTCCCAGTCGAAGGCGGCGACGGGACGATTCCGGTCGTGCCCCCGGTGGGAGCCGCAGCGTCCGCGCTCGTCGATCATCTGCTGGAGCTTGGCGCGGTTGTCGCCGTACCAGGTCAGCTTCTTGGACAGCTGCGGGCAATGGGCCTTCGCAGCGGTGGGGTTCGCGGGCGTGGCGGCGGCCGCGGGAAGCGACGCCGGTACGGCCGCCAGAGCGGCGGCCGCGGCCAGCGTCAAAGCCAAGGCATGTCTGTTACGCATGCGCATGGACCGTACATCAATCCCTCGGGTCCGGTCAGGGCCCGTGCACCGTGTCCTTCTGGTCGGGGATGACGGACCCGTCGGCGCGGCGCACGGGGCCCTCCTTTCCGTCCCGTTCGGTGTAGCCGGTGGTGGCACACGGGTACGGCTTCGCGAGCTTGCCCTTGGGCTCGATGAACATGGGGTTCACCAGCCAGCGGCGGTCGCCGTTGTCGTAGGCGCGGCACATCAGCTCGTTCTTGTTGCGGTTCAGGACGAGGCGAAGGCCCGTGGCGTCGCGCAGGAAGGAGATGTCGGTGTCGGAGTCACCGGCCGCGAACACCTGCCGCTTGGAGGCCGGTTGGACCTTCTCGGCCGCCGCGCCCCGGACTCCGTAGATCTCCTGGTTGATCCAGCAGCGCTTGCCGTCGATGTACGTGATCATGGAGTCGTCGCCGTCATCGACGGTTCCGCAGCCCTTCAAATGGGCCGTCAGTTTCCCGTGCGCGGCCACGTTGCGGATGCCGATGGTGTGCCGGGCGTCGACGCCGACGCTCTGCGCCCACACCTCGGCGACCGGCTCGGGGGACGCGGAGACCACGTAGACGTCGAATCCGGCCTTCTTGAGCGTACGGATCAGATCGCGCTGCTGGTCGTAGTAGCGGACCCAGCCGGTGACCTTGCCGGTGCCCACCCGCTGTTCGGTGCCGACGGGCGCGGCGAGGTTCTCCTTGCGGGCGGCGGTCGCGAAGTCCTTGACCTGCCGGGTGGACCAGCCCCGGGTGAGCTGGGCCAGCCAGGCGTACTGCGGTTCCATGCGGCGGTGGTCGAAGCCGGCGAAGGCCGCGTCCCCGCCGGTGGTGGTGCCCTCGCTGTAGACGGACACGATCTCGTCGGCGCAGTCCGCGTCGCGACGCGTGGGGAGGGTGGTGCCGGTGGTGGGGCAGGCCTTGGCGAGGGCCTTGGCCGCCGGGTCGGTGAGATAGCGGCTCGTGGTGTGCCAGTCGGCGCTCTGGGGCGTACGTATCTTGCTGTTGCGCAGGAGCCAGAACATGGTGGCGTCGCCGACGTCGTTCTTGATGACCGTGTTGTCCCAGTCGAAGGCGGCGACGGGCTTGGCCCCGCCCCTGCCTCCGCCTTGGTGCCCGCCGTCGCCGCAGCGCCCGTACGTGTCGATCATCTTCTGGAGCCCGGCCTTGTTGTCGCCGTACCAGCCCGAGGTGACGGTGAGCGTGGGGCACTTGGCCGTGGGGCCGGGGGACCGCGCGGGCTGCGTGGCCTCCGCGGTCGCCTGGACGGTGACGAGTCCGGCTGTGGCGACGGCGAGGACGGCTGCGGCCGCGGCACAGCGGCGCTTGAGGTTCATGAACACACTCCTGTGTCTACGCAGGACAGCCGGGCGTCGTGCGACGCCCGGCTGTCGGGAGGATTGCTGCGGGGTGAACTACAAGGAGGACGGCCGCGGGGACGGCTACACGGGCGTGACGTACGCGCCCGAGATCCCGCCGTCGACCAGGAAGTCCGTGGCGTTCACGAACGAGGAGTCGTCGCTGGCGAGGAACGCCACGGCGGCGGCGAGCTCGTCGGCCTCGGCGAAGCGGCCCACGGGGATGTGGACGAGGCGGCGCGCGGCCCGCTCGGGGTCCTTGGCGAAGAGCTCCTGGAGGAGCGGGGTGTTGACCGGGCCGGGGCAGAGCGCGTTCACGCGGATGCCCTCGCGGGCGAACTGCACGCCCAGCTCGCGGGACATGGCCAGGACGCCGCCCTTGGAGGCCGTGTACGAGATCTGGGACGTCGCCGCGCCCAACCTCGCCACGAACGACGCGGTGTTGATGATCGAGCCCTTGCCCTGGCGCCGCATGTAGGGGATGGCGGCCTTGCAGCACAGGAAGACGGAGGTGAGGTTGACCTCCTGGACGCGCTTCCAGGCCTCGAGGCCCGTGTCCAGGATGGAGTCGTCGTCGGGCGGCGAGATGCCCGCGTTGTTGAAGGCGATGTCGACCGAGCCATAGGTGTCGAACGCCGTCTTGAAGAGCGCGTCGACCTGCTCGGCATCGGTGACGTCGACCTTGACGAAGATCCCGCCGACCTCGTCGGCAGCGGCCTTGCCGGCACTCTCGTCGATGTCGCCGCAGACGACGTGAGCGCCCTCGGAGGCGAGGCGGCGCGCGGTGGCGAGGCCGATGCCGCTGCCCGCGCCGGTGATGACGGCGGTGCGGCCTACCAGGCGGCGGCAGATGGTTGCTTCGGTCATGGTGCTCAGGCCTCCGTGCTGATGAAGACGTTCTTGGTTTCCGTGAAAGCGGCGAGCGCGTCCGGGCCGAGCTCACGGCCGAGTCCGGACTGCTTGTAACCCCCGAACGGGGTCCAATAGCGCACGCTGGAGTGCGAGTTGACGGAGAGGTTCCCGGCCTGGACGGCTTGGGAGACCCGCAGCGCCCTGCTGACGTCCCGCGTCCAGATCGACCCCGACAGGCCGTACTCGGTCGCGTTGGCCAGGCGGATGGCGTCGGCCTCGTCGTCGAAGGGGATGACGACGGCGACCGGGCCGAAGACCTCCTCCGTCGCCACCGGAGACGTGGGGTCGACGTCGGTGAGGAGGGTCGGCGGGAACCAGAAGCCGGGGCCTTCGGGGGTCGTACCGTGGATTCCGGCGCCGGACGGCACGTAAGAACGCACCTTTTCCAGCTGGGACTTGGAGATCAGCGGACCCATCTGGGTCTTCTCGTCGGCCGGGTCACCGACGACGATCGACTCGACGGCGGGCCGCACGATCTCCAGGAAGCGGTCGTACACCGAGCGCTGGACGAGGACGCGGGTGCGGGCGCAGCAGTCCTGGCCGGAGTTGTCGAGATACGACATGGGGGTGGCGAGGGCGGCGGCTTCCACGTCGGCGTCGGCGAAGACGATGTTCGGGCTCTTGCCGCCGAGTTCCAGCGTCACGCGCTTCACGCGGTCGGCGCACTTGGCCATGATCTGCTTGCCGACCCGGGTGGATCCTGTGAACACGATCTTGGCGACGCCGGGGTGCTCGACCAGGGCGTTGCCCGCGACGTCGCCGACGCCGGGCAGCACTTGGAAGAGGCCTTCGGGCAGGCCTGCCTCCAGAGCGAGTTCGGCGAGGCGCAGCGCGGTGAGCGGGGTCGTCTCGGCGGGCTTCAGGATGACCGCGTTGCCTGCCGCGAGCGCCGGGGCGGTGCCCCAGGCGGCGATCGGCATCGGGAAGTTCCAGGGTGCGATGACGCCGACGACACCGAGGGGTTCGAGGATCGTGACGTTCAGGCCGCCGGACACGGGGATCTGACGGCCGCTCAGCCGCTCCACTCCCCCGGCCGCGAAGTCGAGGAGATCACGGACGTTGCCGGCTTCCCAGCGTGCGTTGCCGATGACGTGACCGGCTTCGCGCACCTCCAACTGGGCCAGTTCTTCCAGGTGTTCGTCCACCGCAGCCGCGAAGCGGCGCAGCAGCCGTGCCCGGTCGGCGGGGGCCGCGGCGGCCCACTTCGCCTGTGCTGCGGCCGCACGTACGACCGCGGCGTCGACGTCCTGTGCGGTGGCGGCGGGGACGGTCGCGACGACTTCTTCGGTCGCCGGATTCAATACCTTGAGCAAGGGTGCCTCACAGACGTTCGAAGGAGCGGCGGAGCTCCCAGTCGGTCACCGCGGAGTCGAAGGCGTCCAGCTCGACCCGGGCCATGTTGCTGTAGTGCGCGACCACCTCGTCACCGAAGGCTGCCTTGGCGATGGCGCTGTTCTCCCAGAGCTCGGCTGCCTCGCGCAGGGTGGTGGGGACGTGCGCGTAGTCACCGGTGTAGGCGTTGCCCGTGCACTCCTCGGGCAGTTCGAGCTTCTGCTCTATGCCGTGCAGCCCTGCGGCCACGAGTCCGGCGACCGCGAGGTGCGGGTTCACGTCGCCGCCCGGCAGCCGGTTCTCGAAGCGCATGGAGCGGCCGTGGCCGACGACGCGCAGGGCGCAGGTGCGGTTGTCGTAGCCCCAGGCGGCGGCGGTCGGCGCGAACGAGCCCGGCCTGAACCGCTTGTACGAGTTGATGTTGGGCGCGTAAAGGAGCGAGAACTCCCTCAGCGCCGCGAGCTGCCCGGCAAGGAAGTGCCGCATGACGGCCGACATGCCTCCCGGCCCGTCACCTGCCATGGCGTTGGTGCCGTCCGCGTCCGCGAGCGAGAGGTGGATGTGACAGGAGTTGCCCTCGCGCTCGTTGTACTTGGCCATGAAGGTGAGCGAGACACCTTCCTGGGACGCGATCTCCTTGGCGCCGGTCTTGTAGATGGCGTGCTGGTCGCAGGTGACGAGGGCGTCGTCATAGCGGAACACGATCTCGTGCTGGCCCGGATTGCACTCGCCCTTGGCCGACTCGACGACGAGCCCGGCGGCCGCCATCTCGTTGCGGATGCGGCGAAGGAGCGGCTCGATGCGTCCCGTACCGAGCACGGAGTAGTCGATGTTGTACTGGTTCGCCGGGGTCAGGGCCTTGTAGCCCGCGTCCCAGGCCTGCTCGTAGGTGTCCTTGAAGACGATGAACTCGAGTTCCGTGCCGACGTTGGCGGTGTAGCCGAGCTCGGCGAGCCGGTCGAGCTGGCGGCGCAGGATCTGGCGGGGCGCGGCCACGACGGGCGACGAGTCGTTCCAGGCGAGGTCCGCGATGAGCATCGCGGTGCCGTCGTTCCAGGGGACGCGGCGCAGGGTGCTCAGGTCGGGGCGCATGGCGAAGTCGCCGTAGCCGCGGTCCCAGGAGGACATGGCGTAGCCCTCGACGGTGTTCATCTCCGGGTCGACGGCGAGGAGGTAGTTGCAGCCCTCCGTGCCGTTCTCCAGGACGTCGTCGAGGAAGAACGGGGCGGCGAACCGCTTGCCCTGGAGCCGCCCTTGCATATCGGGGAAGGCCAGGACGACAGTGTCGATCTCGCCGCTCGTGACGAGAGCACGCAGCTCCTCGATCCCGAGCGGGGGTGTGCGGTCTGCCACGGGAAAATCCTCCTTGGGTCAGCCGAGAGCCATAAGGTATTGCCGAGAACCATTGATTGGGAAGGGGGTACGGCCAGATGTCGCACACGGACGCCGACGCGGCGGCTTCTCCCGGCGACGACCGGCTCACGCCGGTCCTTCGCCCCGTACGGGCGGGCAACGGCTTCGAGGAAGCCCTGGAGCAGATCCTCCAGGTCGTACGCCTCGGCCTGGTGCCCGGCGGCGAACGCCTGCCGTCGGAGCGGGAGTTGGCCGACCGCCTCGGCATCAGCCGGGTCACGCTGCGCGAGGTCCTGAAGGTGCTCCAGGACCAGGGCCTCGTCGAGTCGCGGCGCGGCAGGTACGGCGGCACGTTCGTGCGTCCGCGCCCCGAGGCGGCCGGCGAGGACGAACTGCGGCGGCGCGTGGCGGACGTCGACGTCGAGGACGCGCTGCGTTTCCGCGAGGTTCTGGAGGTCGGCGCGGCCGGGCTCTGCGCGGCGCACGGCCTGACCGAGGAGCAGCAGGACCGGCTGCGCACGGCGCTCGCACGCACCCACGAGGCCCCGCTCTCCGAGTACCGCCGCCTGGACACCCTCCTGCACCTGACCCTTGCCGAACTGTGCGGCTCCCCCTCGCTCACCGCGCAGTACGCGGCGGTGCGCGCGAGCGTCAACGACCTCCTGGACTGCATCCCGCTCCTGGTACGGAATCTGGAGCATTCGCAGCGCCAGCACACCGCGCTTGTCGAGGCGGTGCTCGACGGGGACGCGGACGGGGCGAGGGAGATGATGCGCGAACACTGCGCCGGTACGGCCGCGCTGCTGCGGGGCTTCCTGACATAAGGGGCAGGGCGTGGGGGATTTACGGCGGTGTAACGCGCGGGTCTTGCTTTCTCGCACCCGGCACGACAAAGGTATGGATCCGTTCCATTGAGTCACCCGTCACCCGTCATCCGTCATCCGTCCCCAGGAGTCGTGCCATGACCGTGGAGTCCCCCAAGTCGAGTGGTACCGCCGAACCGGCGGACGACTACCTGGAGCGCAGAACACTGCGCCGGGGCAGCGCGGGCTGGCTGCTGCTCACCGGCCTCGGCGTCGCGTACGTCGTCTCCGGCGACTACTCCGGCTGGAACTTCGGCCTGGCGGAGGGCGGCTTCGGCGGCCTCGGGATCGCCATGGCGCTCATGGGCGTGATGTACGCGTGCATGGTGTTCTCGCTGGCCGAACTGTCGTCGGTACTGCCCACCGCGGGCGGCGGCTACGGCTTCGCGCGCCGGGCGCTCGGCCCGTGGGGCGGCTTCCTCACCGGCACGGCGATCCTCATCGAGTACATCCTGGCGCCGGCCGCGATCTCCATCTTCATCGGCGACTACGTCGAGTCGCTCGGCCTCTTCGGCCTCACCTCCGGCTGGCCGGTGTATCTGGCCTGCTTCGTCGTCTTCATCGGCATCCACCTGTGGGGTGTGGGCGAGGCGCTGCGCTTCAGCTTCGTCGTCACGGGCATCGCGGTGGCGGCGCTGCTCGTCTTCGCGGTCGGCGCGTTCATGGACTTCGACGCGTCGAAGCTGAACGACATCGCGGTGGACGGTGATGCGTTCGGCGCCAACTCCTGGCTGCCGATGGGCCTGTTGGGCATCTGGGCGGCGTTCCCGTTCGGCATGTGGTTCTTCCTGGGCGTGGAGGGCGTACCCCTCGCCGCCGAGGAGACGAAGGACCCCGCCCGCACGCTGCCGCGCGCGATCCGCTGGTCGATGGCCATCCTCATCGTGCTCGCGCTGATGACGTTCTTCGCGTCGGCCGGTGCGCGCGGCGCGGACGCGATCCAGGGTGCGGGCAACCCGCTGGTGGAGGCGTTGCAGCCGGGCGGTGAGGCGACGGCGCTCAGCCGCATCGTCAACTACGCGGGTCTTGCGGGCCTGGTGGCCTCGTTCTTCTCCCTCATCTACGCGGGCTCGCGCCAGCTCTTCGCCCTGTCGAGGGCGGGCTACCTGCCACGCTTCCTCTCGCTGACGAGCAGCCGCAAGGCCCCGTACCTGGGCCTTCTGGTCCCCGGTGCGATCGGCTTCGGCCTGGCGGCGGCGACGGGGGACGGCGCGCGGATGCTGAACGTGGCGGTGTTCGGCGCCACCATCTCGTACGCCCTGATGTCGCTCTCGCACATCGTGCTGCGCCGCAGGGAGCCGGGCCTCGAGCGGCCCTACCGCACGCCGGGCGGCATCCTGACCTCATCCGTTGCGCTGGTGCTCGCCTGCGCGGCGCTGGTCGCGACGTTCCTGGTGGACGTGACGGCGGCGCTGATCGCGCTCGCGGTATACGTGGTGGCGGTCGCGTACTTCGGCTTCTACAGCCGCAAGCATCTTGTGGCGCGGGCGCCCGAGGAGGAGTTCGCGGCGCTCGCCGCCGCGGAGGCGGAACTGGAACGCGACTGAGTACAGCCGAGTACGACTGAGCATGAGGGAGACGAGGGTGAGCGAGACCACCGGCCGACCGCTGATCGGTGTCAGCACGTACCTGGAGCCGAAGGCGAGCTGGGGCGTGTGGGAGCTGCCCGCGGCACTGCTCCCCGTCGGCTACCCGCGCCTGGTGCAGGCGTCGGGCGGCCTCACCGCGATGCTCCCGCCGGACGATCCTTCGTACGCGGATGACGTCGTCGCCCGCCTCGACGGCGTGGTCATCGCGGGTGGCCCGGACGTCGAGCCCGTGCGCTACGGCGCGGAGCGCGAGGAACGCACGGGCCCGCCGGCGCGGGAGCGGGATGCGTGGGAACTCGCCCTGATCGAGGCGGCGTTGGCGTCCGGTACGCCACTCCTCGGCATCTGCCGGGGGATGCAGCTCCTGAACGTGGCTCTGGGCGGCACGCTCGTGCAGCACATGGAGGGCCATGTGGAGGCGGTGGGCGTCTTCGGGACGCACGAGGTGAAGCCGGTGCCGGGCACGCTGTACGAGTCCATCGCTCCGGCGGCTTCGACGGCCGTCCCGACCTATCACCACCAGGCGGTGGATCGTCTGGGCGAGGGCCTGGCGGTGTCGGCGTATGCGGCGGACGGCACGGTGGAGGCGGTGGAACGTCCGTCCGGGCCCTTCGTGCTGGGCGTGCAGTGGCACCCGGAGATGGGGGACGACCTGCGGGTGATGTCGGCTCTGGTCCGCGCGGCGATGCGAGTACCTCCGGCAGGAGCACATCAGGTCGGCTGAATCCTGCCGTCCCGGGCACCGGGTGGGGTCAGGGGGGGATGGAGGCGGTCGGCCTGGGCGGTCAGGTCCGGGTGCGCACGGCCCAGATGACGCCGGGCGGCGGCCAGGGGGGCGATGAGCTCGGCGGGGTCGTCGTGGGCGAGGGCCGCGTTGAGCTCGCCGACCGAGAGGCGGGCAGCCGGGGAGAGGTCGGTGAGTGCGACGATCTGGCCGGCGAGACGGCGCAGGTCGGCCGCGTGGCGGCGGGCCCAGGTGACGGTGGTGCGGTCGGCGGCGCGGGCCTGTCGGGTGGCCTGGACGCGCTGCTCGCCCGTCGTCCCGGCCGGGCCGGGACGACCGCGCAGGTAACGCCGCTCGGCGGCCTGGCGGCTGGCGACGCCGAGGGGGTCGGCGAGATCGGCCCAGCTGGCGCCCGCGTCACGAGCTGTTTCGATCAGACCGGACTCCCATCCGGCGAGCTGCTCACGCACCTGCCGCAGCTGCGACAAGGAGGCCAGGGCTTGTTCCGGGCCGGGACCGGGAGCGTCATGGGCGTTCGGATTCTCGTGCCGGGCCTCGCGCAGGGCGTCGTCGATGGCGTCGAGGGCCGCCGCGGCGGCAAGGAACGACGCCGGGCTGTGGGCGTCGGTGTGGGGCGAGGACGGCTCGTCGGCCGGGGTCATGGACACCTCCCTCAGGTTGTCATCGAGTGGACGACATCATGTTTGTCATCCATTGGATGACATGTTACAACGGTTTCAGTGAGTCGCATTGGCAGCAACTGCCTGAACCAACTGGAGGTGTTTTCACGATGTTGATGCGCACTGACCCGTTCCGTGAGCTCGACCGACTGGCCCAGCAGCTGATGGGCCCGGGCACCTGGTCGAAGCCGTCGGCGATGCCGATGGACGCCTACCGCGAGGGCGACGAGTACGTGGTGGCTTTCGACCTTCCGGGCGTCACCGCGGACACGATCGACATCGACGTCGAGCGGAACATGCTGACGGTCAAGGCCGAGCGCAGGCCGACGGCGAAGTCCGACGACGTGCACATGGAACTGTCCGAGCGGCCGCTGGGCGTCTTCTCCCGCCAGATCGTGCTCGCGGACACCCTCGACACCGAGCGCATCAAGGCCGACTACGACGCGGGTGTGCTCACCCTGCGGATCCCGATCGCCGAGCGCGCCAAGCCCCGCAAGATCTCCATCGGCGTCGGAGCCGGCCACAAGGAGATCTCCGGCTGACGCCGGTCGCCCGGGTGCGGAGGACGGGCCCCTGACCTCACCCTCCCCCGCCCTCCGCACCTCTATGGGCAGTTGGTGCTCGCCCTGCTCGGCGGGCACCTGGTCGGCCGCCCCGACCCACCTGACCCACGGCCGGTGCCCGCACCGGCACCACCCCACCCTGATACCGAGAAAGGCATGCACCGCAGTGATCACCGACGTGCGCGTTCCGCTTGAGCACCGGCAGCCGTGTGAGACGGCGTATGAGCAGATGCTGGAGAAGGTCCGCTACGAAGGCGCCTACCCCACCCGCGAGAGGGCCGAGGAAGCCGTCCGCCTGGTCCTCGGGGGCCTGGGGCGTCAGCTGACCGGCGACGAGCGCGTCGACCTGGCCGCCTGCCTGCCCCTGAAGGCCGCGCGTGTCCTGACCGCGCAGATCCCCGCCACACGGCTGCTCACCGGATGGGCCTTCGTCAAGGACCTCGCCGCCCGCTCCGGGGCCTCCCTGGCCACCACCCGATGGGACACCGGCTCCGTGTTCGCGGCCGTCGCCGCCCACGCCGGCCCCGATCTCATCACCCGCATCCTCCACCAGCTCCCCACCGGTTACGCGCTGCTGTTCGGCCGGGCCGAACTCGCCCCGGCAGCGTAAACGGGCCCCGGCACC
>NZ_JBHTSF010000159.1:0-19844 GCF_042795295.1 Streptomyces sp. NPDC056486 | reverse complement strand
CCACCGCCCTTGGCGTTTCTCGTGCCGCGAAGACCCGGGGCTGTCTCTGAGCGCCTCCTCAGATCTCGCTCCCCATCACCGCCGCGAAAGACGTCGGGTCGGCGTCGAACCCGCGGATGAGCTCGCGGAAGGACCATGAGCCCGACTCGCTCCGGGTGAACTCGGCGATCGTCGCGGCCGTGTGCCCGGAGACCGTGGAGAGGTCGCTCTCCGCGAGGTCGGTGTGTCCCGTGCGGATGCGCACCGCGGTGTTCGGGATGTCGCCGAACACCTTCTCCCCCTCGTGAGGCTGTATGGCCACACCGACCACCACGCGCGCGTACGTGGCCGCGAGCCGGTCGAGCTCCAGGGTCATGACCTCGTCGAAGCCGAAGCCCTGACCTGTCTTGCTGTCCCTGTTGAGGGTGATGGTCCCGTCGGGGGCGCGGCTGTCGAAGTGCACCAGGTACACCGGGCTGTCGTACGGAGCGTCCGCCAAGTAGGTCGCGGCGATGATGTCGAGATCATTCGGCGGCGAACCGACAGGGCTCGGATCCCATTTGAGCCCCACCTCGACCTTCTTGATCCCCTTGCTGACACTGCTCACAGAGCTTCCCCTCCTCGTGTCCCGGCTGACACGGACGCACCAGGCATGTCCGCACGGCGCGTCCTACAGACACGCTACGGCGTATGACTGGTATCGCTGAAGTTTCCTGGCCGGTGCGGCTGTTGGACTGCCGCGGGCATTCCTGGTGGCGTGCGTACGCGGGCGCGTAGATCATTGATCCCATGACATGGAACGGGGAAGAACTGGACATCGATGCCTACTTGGCCAGGGTCGGTCACGAAGGAGAGGTGAAGCCCGACTTCGACACGCTCCGTGCGCTCCACCGGGCGCATGTGGCCTCGATCCCTTTCGAGAACCTGGAGATGATGCTCGGCCGGCCCGTACCGCTGGATCTGGCGGCGCTGCAGGACAAGCTGGTGCGGCAGCGCAGGGGCGGCTACTGCTACGAGCAGAACCTTCTGCTGGCTGCGGCTCTGGAACGGATCGGCTTCGCCGTCACGGGACTCGGCGCGCGGGTCAGGGTGGGTGCCTCGTCGCGTCGCGCGGTGACGCACATGCTCCTGAAGGTCGAGGCGGACGGACGGCAGTGGCACTGTGACGTCGGTTTCGGCGCCGAAGGGCTGCTCGAACCGATCCCCATGGGGGACAAGGACGACGTACGACAGGACGTGCGACAAGGAGAGTGGCGGTTCGGGATCGTCCCGGAAGTAGACGGCGCACGGGTGTTGCGGACCGAGCACGCGGACGGCTGGTTCGATCTCTATGAATACACGCTGGAAGAACGCCTTCCCGTCGACTACGTAGTGATGAACCACTACACATCGACCCACCCCAGGTCGTCGTTCATCCGCCGCCCCGTGATCCAGAGGGCCGCTCCGGATGCGCGCCGCACCTTGGTCGGTGAGCACCTGACGGTGACGCGACCGGACGGCACATCGGACGAACGCGACGTATCCGCCGATGAGTTGAGCGAGGTTCTCGCCCGGGAGTTCGATATTGAACTGACCGCCGATGACTGCGCCGAGCTGATCCGGGCGCACTACGCCGGAGCGTGACCCGGGCCACGCTCGGCGGCCTTACGATGGCGCGGTGCTGGTCAAGTGGATTCGCTGCACCGTGGTGGACCGACGGGGGTTCGAGCGGGGGCAGCGAAAGTGGGCGGGGCTTCTGGGGGAGCCGGGGTTCCGGGGACAGGGTGGAGGGTGGAGCCGAGAGCGGCCGGGTGTGGCGCATGTCTTCGCCTTCTGGGAGAGCCGGGCTTTCTACGACTCCTTCATGGCGCGTTCCCATGACCGGCTCGCCGCCGCGCAGTCAGGCACCTTCAAGGACATCCAGAGCAAACTCTTCGACCACCGTTTCGACGTGAAGACGGGCTTCGAGCCGCGCTTCGCGGACGCCGACGTGGTGCGGGTGCTGCACTGCCGGGTCCGTGAGGCGCGGGTTGAGCACTTCGCGCTGATGCAGGAGAAGGTCTGGAACCCGGCGATGGCGGGCTCTCCCGGGATGGTGCGCGGGCTTTTCGGCGAGGCGCCCGGGCACGAGTTCCTCGTCCTCTCGATGTGGCTGTCGGCCGCCGAGCACGGTAAGTACCGCAGGGAACGGGTGGAACGCCTCTCGCTGCGCGCCCAGACTGAAGCCGACGTAGCGGCGCTGGCCGGTGACATCGTGGAACTGGAGCCGTCGTGGACGGTGTGACGTCGCCCAGGGTGACCTGCCGCGGCGCTGGTACGGGTGGCGGTGCGGGTGGTGGCCGTATACGCCGGATGGAGCTCGGACGGCCGACCGGTTGGGCCGCCCGGCAGGGGTCGATCTAGGGTTTCCGTATGGCACGTCCGCGGCGCATCTTCCTTGTCCGGCACGGCGAGTCGGCCGGAAACGCCGACGACACCGTGTACGAACGCGAACCCGACCACGCGTTGGCGCTCACCGAGAAGGGGTGGCGGCAGGCGGACGAGACGGGCGAGCAGCTGCGGGACGCCGTCGGCCTGGAGCGGGTGAGTGTGTACGTCTCGCCCTATCGCCGGACCCATGAGACCTTCCGGGCCATGCGGCTCGACCCCGACCTCGTGCGGGTGCGCGAGGAGCCGCGGCTGCGGGAACAGGACTGGGGAAACTGGCAGGACAGGGACGACGTCCGGCTCCAGAAGGCGTACCGCGACGCGTACGGACACTTCTTCTACCGGTTCGCCCAGGGAGAGTCGGGGGCCGACGTGTACGACAGGGTGGGCGCGTTCCTGGAGAGCCTGTACCGGAGCTTCGAGGCTCCGGATCATCCGCCGAACGTCCTCCTTGTCACCCATGGCCTGACCATGCGCCTTTTCTGCATGCGCTGGTTCCACTGGTCGGTGGCGGATTTCGAGTCGCTGTCCAACCCCGGGAACGGCGAGATGCGGACGCTGGTGCTCGGCGACGACGGCAAGTACACACTCGACCGCCCATTCGAACGCTGGCGCGAACCCGAACCGTACGGCGTCACCGGATAGAGTGGCAGGGCGATGACCGCTGACTCCTCTCCCGACCGGCGCCTGGCCCGCGCTCTGGCCAGCCTGCGTGGACTGGCGGTGGGGGACGCGCTGGGCTCTCAGTTTTTCGTGCCCGCGAACTACCCGCTGCTGAAGCGCCGGGAAGCGCCCCCAGGCCCTTGGCAGTGGACCGACGACACCGAGATGGCCTGCTCCGTGCTCGCGGTTCTGGTCCGCCACGACCGGATCGACCAGGACGCGCTCGCCCTGTCCTTCGCCGAGCACCATGACTTCGACCGCGGCTACGGCCCTGCCGTGAACCGGCTGCTCAGGCAGGTCCGGGAGGGCGGGGACTGGCGGGAGCTGGCCTCCGCGCTGTTCAAGGGGCAGGGCTCCTGGGGGAACGGCGCGGCCATGCGGATCGCGCCGCTCGGCGCCTGGTACGCGGACGATCCGGAGCAGGCGACGCACCAGGCGGAGATCTCCGCCTACCCCACCCATCAGCACCGTGAGGCGGTCGTGGGAGCCATGGCGGTGGCCGCCGCCGCGGCACTGGCCGCTGCCCCCGACGGGCCGCCCGCGCCGAAGGCGCTGCTCGACGGCGTCATCGACCTCGTGCCCCGCAGTGCCGTGGGAGCGGGGCTCCGCCGGGCGCGGGACATGCTCGACTACGGGGACGCGGCGACGGTGGCCGCGGTCCTCGGCTGCGGCCGCCGTACGACGGCTCATGACACGGTGCCCTTCGCCCTGTGGTCGGCCGCCCGCGGCCTCGGTGCCTACGAGCGGGCCATCTGGTCCACCGCCCAGGTGGGCGGCGACATGGACACGACCTGCGCCATCGTGGGCGGAGTGGTTGCTTCCGGTGAGGGCGGTGCGCCCTTGGCGCAGTGGCTGGAGCGGACCGAGGCGTTGCCCGGCTGGGTGCAGGTCGCAGCGGGCTGACTTCGGGGTTCCGGATTTCGCTCTCCGGCTTCCGGGGTTTTCGGTGTTCCCGTGTTCCGGTGTGACTGTCACGGTCATGCCACAGCCCGGCCGATACGGGGGCGGTCGTCGGCCTCGCGGCTACTCTTTCCGGCAGGCCGCGAGTTGATCATGACTTGCGTGTCCTCAACGAGATGCCGGTCGCCCGGCGGCCCCGCCACGCGTGCGTGCCGTCTGCTGCACGTGCGGACCGGCCGGGAGGGGGTCCCGTGTCCGATACACCGTCTACACCGTCCACGCCCGAGCTGTCAGACAGCGGCAGCGGCGGCAGCGAGAAGGAGAGCGAGGGGCCGGAGGACGCCGTGCCCGGCCCTCGCGCCGCGGAGGCGAGCTCAGGGCCACCTACCGACTGGGCGTACCCGGCGGGCCCTGCGGGCAAGCCCGAGCCGTTCCTGGCCGATCTGCGGGCCGAGCCGCCCGCTCCGGTCCGGACGGGAACGCTCGGCGCGGTGCTCGCCACCGGCCTGCTGAGCATGGTGCTGCTCGGCGACGGGCTCGCGCTCAATCTGCTGATCGTCGCCGTGCCGGCCGCGCTCGCCGCGTACTTCGCCGCCGAACAGGCCGGTCGCAGGCCGCGCCCCTGGACGCTGGTGTGGGCGATCGCCGGCCTTGGGCTCCTTGCCGTGCCCGCCCTGCGGGACGCAGGTTGGCCCTCGTTCCTCGCCATCGTCTCGGCGGTCGCGCTCGGCTCGCTCGCCCTGCACGGCTGCCGCACCTGGCCCGGCGTCCTGCTCGGCCCGCTCGGGCTCTTCGACGCGGTGCTCTCCGGCCTGGGCTGGGGCTGGCGTGGGGTGCGGGGCCGCGCGAGCGGGTCACGGAGCGGCCCCGTGCTGCGGGCGGTCGCGGTGACCGCCGTGCTGCTGCTGGTGTTCGGCGCGCTGTTCGCCGGGGCCGACGCCGCCTTCGCGGGGCTGCTCGGCGATCTGATGCCCGACGCCTCCGTCGCCGAGGGGCCGTGGCGCGTACTGCTCTTCGCGGCCGGTGTCGTCGGAGCGCTCGCCGCGGCGCACACGGCCGCCGCGCCCGTGCACTGGGACCGACTTGTCGTGGGTCCTGGCCGGGAGCGGGGCCGCATGGAGTGGGCGCTGCCGCTGATCGTCCTGAACCTGCTGTTCGCGGCGTTCAACGTGGTCCAGCTTGCCGTGCTCTTCGGTGGCTATGACGCGGTCCTCGAGAAGACCGACCTCTCGTACGCCGCGTATGCGCGCCAGGGCTTCTGGCAGCTGCTGCTCGCCACGCTGCTCACCCTGGTCGTCATCGTCCTGGCCCTGCGCTGGGCGCCGCGTGACGGCTCACGCGACCGCGGTCTGGTGCGGGCCGTGCTCGGTACGCTCTGCGCCCTCACGCTCGTCGTCGTGGCGTCGGCGGTGCGGCGCATGGACATGTACGTCGACGCCTACGGCCTGACCCGGCTGAGGGTCTCGGTCGTGGCCGTGGAGCTCTGGCTTGGCGTGATCATCGTGTTGATCATGGCGGCCGGGGTGTGGGGTGCCCGCTGGCTGCCGCGCGCCGTCGCCGCGAGCGCCGCGGCCGGTGTGCTGGCCTTCGGGATCCTTTCGCCCGACGGGCTCATCGCCGAGCGCAATGTCCAGCGCTACGAGGACACCGGGAAGTTCGACCTGGAGTACGCGCGCGGGCTGTCCGCCGATGCCGCACCGGCCATCGACGGGCTGCCGGAGCCGCTGCGCTCCTGCGCCCTTGAGGGCATCGCGAACGGCCTCGGGTCCGAGCGCGGCCCTTGGTACGCCACCAGCCTCGGCGAGGCGCGGGCCAGGGACATCATCGAGGAACGGCCGCCGGAGGCCACCCAGGCGGGTTGCGAGGATTCCGGTGGCCGGGAGACCTCGTACCGCTGAGGCGCGCTCCGGCGGGCCTGCGGTCTCGTGAAACCGCAAGCCCGCCGGAGCGGACGGCTCGCCGGACCGGACGGCCCGGCACGTACGCCCCCGTCAGCCGCCCGCGGGCCCCGCCGCACTTGCCGTACCGGACAGTGCGTCCAGGTCGCTCTTGCGCACCCTGACAAGGACCACGGCGGTGACCAGGGCGAGCAGGGCCATGGCGACGGCCGGTATGAAGGCCGTCGAGATCCCCTGGGACAGCACTTCGTGTCCCCAGGGAGCAGGCAGCTCACCGGTCTTGGCGAAGGCGGCCTTCTGTTCCGGCGACGCGTTCGCCATGAAGTCCGCCATCTGTTCCTTGCCCTCGTTCCGGCTCGCCGTGCCGAACACCGTGGTCAGGATGGAGAGGCCGAGTGAACCGCCCACCTGCTGCGTCGCGTTGAGCAGGCCCGATGCCGCGCCCGCCTCGTGTGGGGCCACTCCGGAGACGGCCGTCAATGTAAGGGTCACGAAGTTCAGACCCATACCGAACCCGAACACCAGCATCGGGCCGAGTACCCCGCTCACGTACGAACTGTCCGGGCCGATGAGGGTCAGCCAGCCGAGCCCGAGGGCCACGAGGGCCGAGCCCGTCACCATGAACGGCTTCGGGCCGAGGACCGGAAGCAGCCGTTGGGAGATGCCCGCGCCCGCCACGATCGCGACCGTGATCGGCAGGAAGGCGAGGCCCGCCTCGATCGGTGTGTAGCCCAGTACGTTCTGGACGAAGAGCACGATGAAGAAGAACATGCCGAACATCGCCGCGGCCAGGCTCAGCATGATCACGTACGAGCCCGAGCGGTTGCGGTCCGCGAACATCTTCAGCGGAGTGATCGGTTCCTTCGCCCGGCTCTCGATCAAGGCGAAGGCGAGGAGCAGGACGATTGCCGCGCCGAACGACCCCAGGGTGACGCTGTCGCGCCAGCCGTCCTCGGCCGCCCGGATGAATCCGTAGACCAGGGAGGCCATGCCGAGGGTCGACGTGAGGGCGCCCGCGATGTCGAAACGGCCCGGATGGCGCTCGGACTCGTTGATGTAGAGCGGGGCGAGGAAGGCGATGAGGATGCCGATGGGTACGTTCACGAACAGCACCCAGCGCCAGTCGAGCCACTCCGTCAGCATGCCGCCGGCCAGCAGACCGATGGCGCCGCCGCCCGCGGAGACGGCCGCGAAGACGCCGAACGCGCGGTTGCGCTCGGGACCTTCGGGGAAAGTCGTGGTGATGAGTGCCAGGGAGGTGGGCGATGCGATCGCGCCGCCTACGCCCTGCAGGGCGCGCGCGGCGAGCAACTGCCAGGGTTCCTGGGCGAATCCGCCCAGAAGCGACGCGAGGGTGAAGACCAGGATGCCGGTCATGAAGACCCGGCGGCGGCCAAGGATGTCACCGGCGCGGCCACCGAGAAGCAGCAGTCCGCCGAAAGTGAGCGTGTATGCGCTGACGACCCAAGTGAGGTCAGTGGTGGAGAATTTGAGTGCGTCCTGAATGTGCGGGAGCGCGATGTTCACAATCGTCGCATCGAGGACCACCATGAGTTGGCAGGCCGCGATGACGGTCAGGGCGATTCCGGGCCGGCCCGCTCGGCGAGCGGCACCGGGCTGCTGATCTTTGGCTAACTGAGAGGTTGTCACTATGGGTCCCCCACAAGAGCGTTAGTGAACGTTGCCGTTCACTGTCCCGTCAACGGTAGTGACTCCCCATCAGTGAACGCAACCGTTCACTGACACTGCCTCGAATGTGCAACGGAGAGATATCGATGGTTACTTCGCGCTGGAGCGCCGCTTCCGCTCAGACGGCCTCCCCGCGCCGACGGGGCCCTGTGCTGGAACGGGCGATCCTCGAGGCCGCGCTGGAGCAGCTCAGCACCGTCGGCTGGAGCGGCCTGACGATGGAGGGTGTGGCCGCGGGCGCGCAGACCGGCAAGGCCGCGGTCTACCGTCGGTGGCCCTCCAAGGAAGACCTCGTCGTGGACGCGCTGCAGGCCGGGCTTCCGAAACTCGACTCCGCACCTGACTGCGGAGCAGTCAGGGAAGACCTCCTTCAGCTGTGCCGGCAGATGCGTGAGGCGATGTTCTCGCGGCCCGGATTCGCTCTCCGGGCCGTGCTTCACGAGTGCGACACGGTGACGGCCGAGCGGTTCCATGAAGTGATCTTCGAGGGCGTCGTCGAGCCGAGCGTGGAGCTGATCAAAGAGGTCGTACGCCGTGGAGTCGAGCGCGGAGAGGTGCGCGCCGAGGCCATGGACCCTTACGTCTGCGACGTCATTCCGGCGATGATGATGTATCGCTCCAAGGTGTGCGGGAGCGAATGGAGTGACGAGGAGTTCGCTGAATTGATCGACCAGGTCATGGTTCCGCTGCTCTGTCGGTAGACCTGGGTGTCGCGGGTGACATCCGGCGGCGTACGCTGTCTGGCGCCATGCCGTACGAACCTCCCACCCACACCGTCGAGCGCTCCCTTCGCGCTACCACCGGAGCGAAGATCGTTGCCGGCGTCGACGAAGTCGGGCGCGGCGCGTGGGCGGGACCGGTCACCGTCTGTGCGGCGATCACCGGACTGCGCAGGCCGCCCGAAGGGCTCACCGACTCCAAGCTGATCAGTCCCAAGCGGCGCACCACGCTCGCCGGGGAGCTGGAGAGCTGGGTGACGGCGTATGCCCTGGGGCACTCCTCGCCCGAGGAGATCGATGGCATGGGGATGACCGCCGCGCTGCGGCTCGCCGCGGTGCGCGCCCTGGAGGCGCTGCCGGTGCGTCCGGAAGCGGTGATTCTCGATG
Source organism: Streptomyces sp. NPDC056486 (assembly GCF_042795295.1). Lineage (NCBI taxonomy): Bacteria > Bacillati > Actinomycetota > Actinomycetes > Kitasatosporales > Streptomycetaceae > Streptomyces > Streptomyces sp. NPDC056486. The sequence continues at coordinate 11,203 of NZ_JBHTSF010000159.1, read as the reverse complement.
GGAAGCACGACTATCTCGGGATTCCCTGGCGGGTTCGTACGGTGATCAAGGGCGATCAATCCTGTGTGGCCGTCGCCGCGGCGTCGGTGATCGCCAAGGTTCGGCGCGACAAAATGATGGCCGAACTGGGTATCGAACATGCAGACTTCGGTTTTGCGGCCAACGCCGGCTATCCGTCGCCGGTGCACAAGGCCGCGCTGGCGGAGCGGGGGCCCACCCCGTACCACCGGATGTCGTGGGCGTATCTTGATGCGCTGCCCCAGTGGCGGCACCTCAAGAAGGCCCGCAGCTGGGCGGATGGAAGCGTTCCGGAAATCGAGGGCCAGCTCGGCTTCGACTTCTGACACTTCCGGCAGTTCAACTCGCACTCATGTGCCACCCGCCGATGCCACTCGCATCGGTGTTTGATAAATAACAACGCATGCCTCTCAGTCCCGAGGAGCCTCAGATTCACGAGAGTGCCCAGGGTCCCCGCGTGACCCCGGCCAGTGGCCGCATCACGCCGACCCCCCGCCCCGTACCCGGCCCGCGTCCCGCGGCTGTGCCGCGTCCTGGCCGACCGGGCCCCGCCCGGCCGACGCAGCCGGCGCAGCGCGCGTCGCATGAGCCGGCCGCCAAGCCCGGGCCGTCCGCCCCGGCTGCTTCCGCACCGTCCGCCGTCTCCGCCGGTTCCCCTGCGGGCTCCGTCGCGGATGCCGGTGCTTCGGTTCCGCAGATCCAGCTGATCCCTGCTTCCGTCGAGGGGGCGCTCGACGCCGCCGAGGAAGCCGTCGACCTGCTGCTCGACTCCGGTCGTGCTCCGGGTGAGGTCCTGGTGGTCACCACCGGCGACCCGCACCCGTGGGCCACGCACGAGCTGTCGTTCGGCGATGTCTCCTACTGGGCCCAGCACGACGCGGGCGACGACGTCTTCTACGCCGACGCCGCCGCCCTGGACCGTGCCGTGTCCCGCCCCGTGGTCGTCGTCGCCATCAACGGCGGCAGCGAGGAGATCGCGGTCGGCGCCCTGCCGACGGCGCTCACCCGGGCCGGAACCCTGCTGATCGTCTGCGGTGACCCGCAGCGGATCAACGCGATGCTGGGCGCGGGCGTCTGACGTTCACTGTCTGACACCTGCGCGCCGTGTCCTGGCTTCGACCGCACCTGAGTCGAAGCGGGTGGACGGTGTCGGGGGTGGTCGGTGACCGTCCGAGGCATGGCCGGGTGAGCTTCGAGCTGTGTGCGTCGCGTTCCGCGCGACGCGGGCGGCGGCGCGCTCCGGTCCATGCCTGTGGCCCGCCCGGCGCGGCGGGTCGAAGGCCGCTTCAGCGTGCCGCCGCCCGGCGCAGGACGTCGGACGCGGCGCCGCCGGTGCGTGCTGGCGGCGGATCGGTGTCGGCGAAGGCCTCGGGGCGTGAGCCGGAACTCGGCCGACGGCCGCCACGGCCCTCGCCGAGCACCTGCCAGCCGTCACGGGTCAGTGTGATGTAGGCACCGCACCGCAACCCGTGCAGCGTGCAGGCGTCCCGCAGCCCCCACATCCACGCCCCGTCCTCCTGCGTCCAACGCGCGTCACCGTCACGGCAGTAGAGCAGGACGGCGGTGCGCACCGGGGTGCGGCGCCGCAGGTCGTGCGGGATGACCCGACGCAACTGCGCCAGCAGCGCGTTACGGAACACCCAGCCGTCCGCCGCGCTCGGCCGCCGGGTGAACGAAGCGCTCGCCCGGAGCCGTTCCTCCGGATCGAGCACAGCGATGACGGCTGTCTCCGGCGTCGGACGATGCCGGGCGTGCAGGCCGCTGACGACCTCACGCGGATTGCGCAGCAGGGGAATTCCCGCGGCTGACCACTCCGCGGGCTCGAGCATCCGGGCCAGTCGGTTGGTGGAATCGGCGGACATCTGGGCCGACGTCGAAGACTCCGACATCGATGCCGCAGCGAACGGAGCGAATCCGAAGGTCACGGTCCTCCCTTCGGCTACGCGCCCATAGGGCGGGGTCGGGCTGGGGAGCGCACCGCGGCACAGCCCTGCCGGACCACGGGGAGGCGCGCGGGGAGCAGTACCAATTGTTCCCGTCGTACTGCCTTGCGGCAACGAGCAATTGGGTCCGCCGACCAGTATCTGGTGATGCGCCGCCTATATCCCTGCCCACGACGCCCCGCATCGACGCTTGAGTCAGCCTTGCACGGCCAGGACCAGCGGAAGGCGGCCGATCTCGGTCCGCACGTGGCAGGTACAGCTGTCATGAGCGGACCGCCGTGTCGGGTGGATTCGCTGATTGTCAGTGGGATCGGGTTGCATGGGGGGATGGACAACCTGGAGCTCCGCGCTGAAGCCGATGCCATCCTCGCTGAGCTCGTCGGTGACCCCGGGGGTCCGGCGCGGCTGCGGGAGGATCAGTGGCAGGCGGTGTCGGCTCTGGTGGAGGATCGCCGGCGAGCGCTGGTGGTGCAGCGCACCGGCTGGGGCAAGTCGGCGGTGTACTTCGTCGCCACCGCTCTGCTGCGCCGCCGGGGGGCCGGCCCGACGGTGATCATCTCGCCGTTGCTGGCGCTGATGCGCAACCAGGTCGAGGCGGCGGCGCGGGCCGGGATCCAGGCGCGGACGATCAACTCGGCCAACCCGGAAGAGTGGGACACCATCTACGGGGAGGTCGAGCGCAGCGAGACCGACGTTCTCCTCGTCAGTCCGGAACGCCTCAATTCCGTGGACTTCCGCGATCAAGTCCTGCCCAAGCTTGCGGCCACGACCGGCCTGCTCGTGGTTGATGAGGCGCACTGCATCTCCGACTGGGGCCACGACTTCCGGCCCGACTACCGGCGGCTCCGCACGATGCTGGCGGAGCTGCCGGCGGGCGTGCCGGTCCTGGCCACTACAGCGACCGCCAACTCGCGGGTGACCGCGGATGTGGCCGAGCAACTGGGCACAGGGAGTGGGGACGCCCTGGTGCTGCGGGGACCGCTCGACAGGGAGAGCCTGCGGCTGGGGGTGCTGGAGCTGCCGGATGCGGCGCACCGGCTGGCGTGGCTGGGGGACCGGCTGGGGGATCTGCCGGGTTCAGGGATCATTTACACGCTGACGGTGGCGGCGGCGGAGGAGATCGCGGCGTTCTTGCGGCAGCGTGGGTATCCGGTGGATTCCTACACGGGGAAGACAGAGAACGCCGACCGGTTGCAGGCGGAGGAGGATCTGCTGGCGAACCGGGTGAAGGCGTTGGTTGCCACGTCCGCGCTGGGGATGGGCTTCGACAAGCCGGACCTGGGGTTCGTGGTGCACCTGGGCTCGCCGTCGTCTCCCACCGCTTACTACCAGCAGGTGGGGCGTGCGGGGCGTGGTGTGGACCACGCGGATGTGCTGCTCCTTCCGGGGCGCGAGGACGAGGCGATCTGGGCGTACTTCGCCTCGGTGGGCTTCCCGCCCGAGGAGCAGGTCCGGCGCACCCTCGACGTGCTTGCCCAGGCAGGTCGTCCGCTGTCGCTGCCGGCGCTGGAGCCGTTGGTGGATCTTCGGCGCTCGCGCCTGGAGGCGATGCTGAAGGTGCTGGACGTGGACGGGGCGGTCAAGCGTGTGAAGGGCGGCTGGACCGCGACAGGGCAGCCGTGGGCGTACGACGCCGAGCGGTACGCCTGGGTCGCGAAACAGCGCGCGGCGGAGCAGCAGGCCATGCGGGACTACGTGGCGACCACGGGGTGCCGGATGGAGTTCTTGCAGCGGCAACTGGACGACGAGAAGGCGGCCCCGTGCGGCAGGTGCGACAACTGCGCCGGACCGTGGCTCGAGACGGCCGTCTCTCCCGCGGTCCTCGCGACGGCGGCAGGCGAACTGGACCGTCCGGGGGTGGAGGTCGAGCCTCGCAAGATGTGGCCGACAGGGCTCGCCGCGGTCGGCTTGGACCTCAAGGGCCGAATCCCCGTGGGTCAGCAGGCGGTCACCGGGCGAGCGTTGGGCAGGCTGTCGGACATCGGCTGGGGCAACCGCCTGCGTCCGCTCCTGGCGGAGCAAGCCGCGGACGGACCGGTCCCGGACGATGTGCTGGCCGCCGTCGTGACGGTGATCGCCGACTGGGCGCGCTCGCCGGGCGGCTGGGCCGGCAATGCCCCTGATGCGATGGCTCGGCCGGTGGGGATCGTCGCCATGCCTTCCCGAACCCGCCCGCAGCTGGTCGCCTCACTGGCTGAAGGCGTGGCCCGGGTCGGCCGACTTCCGCTGCTGGGCAGCCTGGCATACACCCCGCAGGCGGATGAGTACGCGGGGCGCCGCAGCAACTCCGCCCAGCGACTGCGCGCCCTGGCCGACTCGTTCACCGTGCCTGCCGAGCTCACCGCCGCACTGGCCGCCACGCCCGGACCGGTGCTGCTCATCGACGACTACACCGACTCCGGCTGGACTCTGGCGGTTGGCGCACGACTCCTGCGCCAGGGCGGTGCCGACCAGGTTCTCCCGCTCGTCCTCGCCCTGGCCGGGTAGGTCGCAACGTCCGGTGGGCGGCTCAGTTCCACGGAGTTGTGCCGCTCGGGGACCACAAGCCGACGAGATCGCGGTAGAGACTCGATTCCGCGAGCATGTGGTCGTGGCTTCCCGTGCGCGGGGCGCCCCCGTCCATGACCATCACCCGGTCCGCGGCCCGCGCCGAGCTGATCCGGTGAGCGACGACGATCAGGGTGCCGGGGCGTTCCCGCATGACGCTCTCGGCGCGGGCCTCCGTCGCCGGGTCCAGGTGGCACGTCGCCTCGTCCAGGACGGTCAGCCGGGCCGGTGAGAGGTACGCACGTGCCAGGGCGATCAACTGACGCTCGCCGGAGGAGAGCTGCGTCGGCTGGACGGGCCCGTCATAGCCACCCGCCTCGGACACCAGGCGGTCGAGGCCGAATGCCCTGACCGCCTGGTCCAGCAGGCGGTCATCCCCAGGGCCGTCCGTCAGGTAGCGGAGGTTCTCCCGGAGCGTCCCCGTGAATACGTACGCCTCCTGGGGCAAGTAGGCCCGTAGCAAGGCCTGTTGGTGAGGTGTGAGGCTCTTGAGGCTGACGCCGTCCAGACGGACCTGGCCGTGCGTGGGGCTGTTGGTACCGGCGAGCAAGGAGGCCAGCGTCGACTTGCCGATGCCGCTGGGGCCGACGATCGCGATGTGCTCCCCGGGGTACACGCGAAGGTCGATACCGCTGAGGACCTCGTTCGTGCCCCCGCCGTAGGAGAAGGACACCGAATCCAGGGCCACCGCGACACCCGCGGTCTCCTTCCCGGCTCCCGTGCGTGGGTCGGGGACGGCAGGCGGGCGTGCGGTGCCACGGTCGGCCTCCGGCTGCGATTCCTGGTCCTTGAGCAGGCGGCCGAGCGTGACGAACAGCCTGATGCCGATGGTGCCCATTCCCTGGATCAGCGCTTGCACCGCCGGGCGAAGATTCTGCGCGATGTAGGTCAGCACGCCGAGCACCGCGCCCGCGCTCATCGCGCCGGCGCCCCATCGGACCCAGAGCAGCACCAGGACGAGAGGCAGCCAGCCCCCCACGCCGAGGGCGATCGTGCGCAGCGCTGTGAGGCGGGCGAGTGCGATCTCGGCCTGCGCGTTCTCCCGCGCCGCGTCGTCGACCCGTCGCAGCGCGGGCTCCTCCAAGCCGTACGCGGTGATGTCGCGCAGACCGGCGGAGAGCCGCCAGGCTTCGTGGGCCAGGGACTCGATCGCCACGATGCTGCGTACCTGAGCGCGGACCACACCGCGCAGGGAGACGACGTAGCAGCTGACCCCGAGGGCTACAGGGGCGAAGATCAGCAGGGCCGCCGTGGGCTCAAGCGTGAGGGTGCCGATGCAGACGCCGATGAAGGAGAAAGCGAATCGGCACACCACGGCCAGCAGACTGCCGGCCGCCTCACGCACGATTTCGACCTGGCGGGTGAGTCGCGCGACACCCGACCGGTCCTGCTGCATGCGGCTGCCCGTCAGCGCGCGCCGCAGGGCGGTCTCGACGGTGCGGGTCACCAGTGTGTCCCGCAGCGGTTCGACGATCACCGCGGTGGTCAGTAGCACCCCGCGAGCCCCGAACGCGCCCACGGCCGAAGCCAGGGCGAGGACAGCCAGCCAGACGATCCCGACGAGCGGCTCACCGGCCAGGAATCCCTGGTCGACCGCCGAGGCCACGGCGCGACCCGCGAGGAAGGAGGGCAGCGACTCCACACCGGCCCACAGCAGGAATCGGATCAACGTGCCGCGGTCGCCGCGCAGTCGTCGCCTCAGGAACACCCCGGCCGCGCGACTGCCGGAGCCTGTCATCGCCCGGCTCCTGCTGCGTCCGGAGCCGCGCCGGACTCTGCCCGCTGCTGGAACACGGCCCGATAGCCGGGCAGATCCCACAGGCCGCTGTGTGTGCCGACCGCCCGGACCCGGCCGGCTTCCAGCCAGACCACGGTGTCGGCACGGGCCGCGCTTGAGGCGCGGTGGGCGACCATCACACGGGTGGCCCCCGAGGTGTCAGTGGCCAACGCCCGGTCGATCTCGTGTTCCGTGGCCATGTCCAGGCTCGACGTGGCGTCGTCGAGCAGCACGAGCCGTGCGGGCCGTACGAAGGCCCGGGCCAGACCTATCCGCTGCATTTCTCCGCCGGACAGGACCACGGACTCGACATCGGTCCGGTAGCCGTTCGGCATCCTCTCGATGAAGGACGCGGCACGGGCGAGTCCGGCGGCACGGGCCACATCGTCGGGCGTGGCGTGCGGCGCACCGGCGGAGATGGTGTCCGCGATGTCCACACCGATCAACTCGGGCCGCTCGAAAGCGAAGACGACGCAGCGGCGCAGAGCCGCTCTGGACAGCCGGCGTACCGGCACACCGTCCAGGAGCACCTCACCCTGGTCGGGATCGAGGAGACGGCCCATCAGTGCGGCCACCGTCGACTTGCCCGAACCCGACTGTCCGACCAGGGCCAGCAGCTCGCCGGGCTGTACGGAGATGTCGATGCCGGACAGGAGGGTACGGCCGTCACGTCGTACGGTCGTCCCCTTGAGTTCGACGCCCGCGCCTGTCACCGCAGCCGCCCCTGTCGGCTCCGGCAGGGTCGAGTCGCCGTACTCCATGGGCGGCAGCGCCGCGTATGTGTGCAGCTGCTCCGCTCCTGCCCGGGCCCGGGCCAGTTGGTTGACGAAGAGCAGGGACATGCCGAGGCCGGTTCCCATGGCCGCGTACTCCGAGACGGCAAGCAGCTGTCCCGCGGAGATGCGCCCGCGTCCGAGTGCGAGGCCTGCGGTGGCCAGGACCGCGACATGCAGGAGAGGGAAGAGCACGTTTCCCTGGGCGGCGGTCCTGGCCTGCAGTCGCCAGAGCGCGTCCCCGCTGCGACGCAGCCTGGGCAGCGGTTCCACGATGCGTGCCACCTCCCGCTCCAGGGTGTGGGACGCGGCGATGGTGCGGGCTCCTCCGAGCGCTTCCGCGAGGCGGCTCGAAACCGTGCTCTGCTCCTCCAGGTAGCGGGAGATCAAGCGTGAGCTGTCGGTGGCGAACGACCTGAGGCACCAGGCGACGACGGGCAGTCCGCAGCTGAAGACGAGCCCGACCCAGACATCCGTCCGCCAGAGCATGATCAAGCTGACCAGTGCGGGAAGCAGGGAAAGCGCCAACCACACCGCGGCGTTGCTCCCCATGGCTGCCGCGCTCGCGCCTTCCAGCAGCTGGGCCGCGAAGCCGCCGGGCCCCCGGGTCGTCCGTGCGTGGGGCCCCGCGCCCACGAGCCGGGCGGTGGCCGACCGCCGGAGGAAGAGCGCGGAACGCGCCTGCACCACGCCCGCCGTGTAGTCGCTGTATGCCTCGCAGGCCACGTAGATGACGACCAGTGCCCCGCACACCCCCAGCCACCGGGTGAAATCGTCACCGCCGACGAGACCGTCGACTGTCTCGCCCAGCACGGCCGGCAGCGTGAGCTGCGCGGCGGCGCTCACACAACCGGTGAGGAGGAGCACGGTCGTGCCGCCTGCCTGCGCCCGTGCCGCGGTGCGTATCAGTCGTGTTCCCGTACCACCCGTCACCCGTCTTCCCCCTCACTCTCACTCGCGCGGATCGCCGAGGCCGTGGGCCGGCCCTGGACGCGGCCAGCGCCTCGGGGGACTCTGAGTCTCCCCGAGGCGCTGCCGGACGACCGGGTGACGGTCATGGAATGCCGCTCACCCGGACGGACAACTCGATCAGTTGCAGCCCACCCAGCTGTGGCTGGAGCAAGCCAGGCTGTTCGAGCTGCCCAGCGGCTGCGCGGACGTGTCCGGCAGCTCGAGGCCCTGCAGGTCGAGGATCGCCATTGGTTTTCCCTCCTCTCGGTTCATCTCGTCGTCACGGCCGGTGCGGCCGCGACTGACGCGGGGTTCAGTTGCAGAAGATGTAGCTGGAGTTGCTGCAGTTCCTGCTGTTGCCGCTCATGGGCGCCATGTCGTCGCCCTCAGGCAGCTCCAGTCCCTGGAGGTCGAGCAGTGCCATCGGATTCACCTCCCTTCGGCTGATCGGTCGGTGGGAACCCGCCCATCGGGTGGGCGGGAGTTTCGGGGCCCTGCCTGCTGCCGGTCTAAGGCGCGGTGGCGAGGAGGGGCAGTCCGGGGTGGTCGTGGCCCAGTGCCACTGCCAGGGCGGTGAGCACGCCCGCGGTGCCGGTGGCCAGGTCCATGGACAGGCGCATGAGCATCTCGCCGGGGAAGGCGAGGCCGCCCTCGTAGGACAGGGCATGCAGGTTGAGGAGGCCGAGCTGGTTGTCGAGATCGTCTCGGCTCCGCTCGCCGGGCCGCGTCCTGTTGCGTTCGGCGAGGTACAGGATGATCCCCGCCCGCCCGTTGAACAGGTCGGACTGCACGTAGAACTGGGACGAGGCGGCTTCCGCGATGGCGTCCGATGCCGCGACCAGCCGGTCGTCCCGGTCGTGCCGCAGGTACTGGTCCAGTACGAGACCGATGCCGACGCTTCCTGTCGCGAGGTACGGCATGGTGCGCCACCCCTCGTTCACCTGCATCATCCCGTTGTCGCGGGTGACACAACGGCGGAGGTCCTGCTCAAGGGCCTTGCGTGCCAGCGCGAGTAACGAGGCGTCGCCGGTGCTCTCGTACAGACGCAGGAAGAAGAGGGCGGGGCCGGACGAGCCGCGCATCAGCCCCGCGTAGGGGAGCCCGCCACCGCTGGTGGTGGCGACGGAGTCGACCGTTCCGAGGCGGGCGTCGATGAGCTCGGCGGCGTGCAGTGCGGCCTGCAGATACTCCGTGTCGCCCGTCCGCCGACCGAAGGCCAGGAGGTTGAGCCCGATGCCGGCGAGACCGCCTTTGAGGTCGGTGCCGAGGAGGTCCCACTTCTCTTTGAGGCACAGAGCGACGAGGTCGCGTGCGGAGTCCTCATGACCGAGCCTCAACAGGGCGTGGGCCACCCCGTGCATGCCGTCGTACAGGCCCAGCCGGTCCTGCGGCCTCGGCTCCAGGGCTCGGCGTGCGAGCCATGTCTCGTACTCCTGCGGGTAGTCGACCCCCGCGTCGGACAGTGCGAGGAGCACTCCGGCGGCACCGTGCGCGAGGTTCAGCGCTCCGGTGTGGAACTGCTCGATGTCACCGGGAAACAGTCTGTCGTCGCGTGCGGGGGTCGCGCTGCGGAGGATGGCCCGGCCGAGCGCGTCACGCAGTTGCGTCCAGTCGGCTGGATCGGCGGTGATTCGCGGTATCCGGTCCAGCTCTGACCTTGCCGCAGGCGTGGACGCCGCCGTCGGTTTCCGGCCGGTTCGGGTTCCTGTGATTCTCTCGACGGCCTCCTCCAGATAGCCGTCCGGCAGGGAGAACACCCGCCGAATCTGTTCCGTGAAGTGGTGCGCCTTCCCGAAGTCGTGCCGCAGCAAGGTGGTGAGCGGCATGAACAGCGAGAGCCGGAGACAGCCGAGGGCATAGTGGTCGTGGTCGAATCCGACGCGGTCGGCGGGTGCGGCGAACGCGGGGTTCACCAGGCTGGGCTTGGTTCCCTGCGCCGCGTCCGACGACACTTCGTAGTCGATCAGCGAGACTTTGCCGTCCTCGCCCACGAGGATGTTGAACGGGTGCAGATCTCCGAAGACGATGCCGCGTCCGTGGATCTGGGCGACGGTGGCTTCGATCTGCCGGGAGACGCCGAGAGCCCATTGCGTGTACCGGGCTGCTTCAGCGGCATCGGTCCCACGTTCGTTGAGCGGGTAGCGCAGAGCGAAGGTCTTGCTGAGTGTCTCCCCTTCGATGAACTCCTGCACGAGGAAGTGGTGGCCGCCCCACTCGAAGTAGTCGATGAGTTCGGGCACTCCCTCGATGCCCTTGAGGCGCTCCAGGATCTCCCTCTCGTGCTGGAGTCGTTCCACGGCATCAGCGGAGTCCATGGTGAGGCCGGCGTGGGGGCGTGCCTCTTTGAGGATCACCTTGCGTCCGCTCTCACGGTGCCGCGCTTCGTACAGGCCGCCCCCGTTGGAGAAGTGCACGGCGCGCTCGATGGTGTAGGCGATGGCGTCCGTCGTACCGCCCTTGCGCGCCTCGATGTGTGGCATGAAGAACTCGGGCACGGTGACCCACGCGGGCACGTGGAAGACCGGGTCGCGACGGTCCGGCACCAGGGTTCCCCGGTCGTTCTCGATGGCCCCGACCAGCGCACCGGTATCCGATATGCAGTGCCGCTCGATGAAGCCCCCATAACGCACGTACAGGGGGCCGTTCCCCCAGCGCAGATCACTGAGGATGTACGGCCCTTGTTCGCCGTCGAGCTCGACGGCGAGCTCCTCCAGAGTGGTGCGCAGGATTCGCTCGTCCAGTGGGTATATCGTGATGAACTTTCCACTGGAGCCGCGGTCCGAGTACTTGAGGTTCCTATTCCGTAGAATATGTCGCCCGGACAGGTATTTGAAGGATATGTCACGGGGCAGGCAGTAGTCGTAAACGGCTTTCAGGATCGAGTCTGCGTTGTCACCGTGTGCCGAGACGTGGACTTTCCATCCCTGCATCGGGAGCTGTTGCTCGGGCGGGTTGCAGACAGTCCAGTCCTCCTTTGCGAACTTACTCCACCCGGTGGGTAGTTCGGTGGAGTCCGCGGGGAAGGAGAGCTTTTCGAGTTCTTCGGCGGTTGCCTTCTGGTCCGGCAGGTCGTAGAAATAGCGGTCCGCTAGGCAGTAGACGTCATAGCGCTTGTCCACTATTCCTCCTCGAGTCTCCCGGGTTGTTGCGCCGACAGGAATATCTTCGGCCAGGGAGTGGGTGCCGAACAAGCG
>NZ_JBHTSF010000158.1:0-19933 GCF_042795295.1 Streptomyces sp. NPDC056486 | reverse complement strand
ATACCGGGGAGGATGTGCGGCTCCGCGAGGTCGTCCTCGTAGCCGGCAAGGCGGATCGGGGCCGCTTTGGCCCACGAGTCCAGGTTGCTGAGCTTGCGTGGCCTGCCGGCCCGCTCGCCGCCGCGTTCCGCCGGTCGCTTTTCCTGCTTCGTCAAATCTGGTGTCACCGCGCACTCCTCTGTGTCGCGTAACGGAAGGACAAGAGCTGTTCGGTCGCGGTGGCGCCGTTGGTCGGGCGGGATCGCGGCCACGGTTGCGAGCCTGTCCCGGGGCGGCTGAGGGGTGCTTGTGGATCCCCTGGAGGCCGTCCGTTCGCCTCAGATTAACCAAATGAGCGCGCTCGCGCTCTATGGGTTCGGCCGAAGGAGTGGATTTCAGACAGTTGGTGCTGGTGTGGGGGTGGCCGATGGGCCGAAAACTCCCCAACGGGTCGACCCCATGGGCCTTTCCGTATCTCCATGGGACCGTACGAGGATGACTTCTGCGCAGGCACGGGAGGGTGCGGTGGCTCTGGTGACCGGAGCCTCGCGAGGGATCGGGCTCGCCGTCGCGCGGGCCCTCGCAGAGTCCGGACATCGCCTTGTCATGACCGCCCGCGCACCGGATGGCCTGGAGGCGGCGGTGGCCGAACTGCGCGCGGACGGCGCGGATGCCGTCGGATGCACGGGCGGCGTGGCCGATTCCGCTCAGGCTCAGGCGTGCGTGGCCCTCGCGATGCGCGAGTTCGGACGGCTCGACGTACTGGTGAACAACGCCGCGACGAACGCCCCTTACGGCGCGCTGATGGACGTCGACCTCACCCGGTGGCGCGCGGCCTTCACCGTGAACGTCGAGGCCGCGCTGCACCTGACGCAGCTCGCCTGGCGTGACTGGATGGGCGAGCACGGCGGCGCGGTGGTGAACATCTGCACCGAGGGCGCGTCCCACGTGGGGCCCAACGTGGGCGCGTACGGCACCAGCAAGGCGGCGCTCCTGCACCTGACCGCCCAGCTCGCGGGCGAACTGGCGCCCTTGGTACGGGTCAACTCCGTGTCCCCCGGTCTCATCCGCACCGAGATGGCCCGCTTCGTGTGGGACGGCGCCGAGGAGCAACTCGCCGCGAGCCTGCCGCTCGGCCGCATCGGCGAACCGGAGGACGTGGCGCGGGCCGTGGCATGGCTGGTCTCGGATGCGGCCGAATGGGTGACGGGGGCGGATGTCCTGGTGGACGGCGGTACGAGAGTGCGGGCGGCGGCCCCCGACAAAGCCTCCTCGTACGCCGTGCACGAACGGCTGCGCGCGACGACGGGCGAGGCCTGACGTGCCGTACAAAACGTACGTTTAGGTACGGGCGGAGGCGGACGACCCGCGACCGCCCCGCCCGTCTCCTACCACTTACCGGGTGCGTAGTCCTTGAGGAAGACACCGAACAGGTCCTCGCCCGCTTCGCCCCGCACGACCGGGTCGTAGACCCGTGCCGCGCCGTCGATCAGGTCGAGCGGGGCGTGGAAGCCCTCGTCGGCCAGGCGCAGCTTGTCGTAGTGCGGGCGCTCGTCGGTGATCCAGCCGGTGTCGATCGAGGTCATGAGGATGCCGTCGCTCTGGAACATCTCCTGGGCGCTGGTCCGCGTCACCATGTTCATCGCGGCCTTCGCGGCGTTCGTGTTCGGGTGTCCCGCGCCCTTGTAACCGCGGCCGAAGACACCCTCCATCGCGGAGACGTTGACGACGTAGGAACGGCCGCTCGACGCCTTGCCCGCGGCGTCGGCCATCGCCGGACGCAACGCGCTGATCAGGATGAACGGCGAGGTGTAGTTGCACAGCTGGGTCTCGAGGAGCTCCACCGGGGAGATCTGCTCGATGGTCTGCACCCACGTATTGCTGTCGACGACGTCCGGGACCAGGCCGCCCGCGTCGATGGCGGTGCCATCCAGGTGCCGGGCGACGCTGGCGTTGCCCCCGACGAGGGCGAGGTCGGCGACCTGCTGCGCGTCCAGGCCGCTGGTGCCAAGGGGCAGCGCGGCCAAGCCGTCCACCGCGCCGGAATTGAAGGTACCGATGACGGAGTGGGCGGGCAGCTCCCCCGCGGGCAGCGGCGCACCCTCGCCGTCGACCAGGGCGGCGTAAGCGGAGGGCAGGCGGCGCACGGTCTGCGTCGCGTTGTTGATCAGGATGTCGAGCGGTCCCGAAGCGGCGACCCGCTCGGCGAGCGCGACGGACTGGGCCGGGTCGCGCAGGTCGATGCCGACGACCTCCAGGCGGTGCAGCCAGTCCGCCGAGTCGTCCATCGCCTTGAAGCGGCGGATGGCGTCCTTGGGGAAGCGCGTCGTGATGGTGGTGTGGGCGCCGTCACGGAGGAGGCGAAGGGCGATGTACATGCCGATCTTGGCGCGGCCGCCGGTGAGCAGCGCGCGCTTGCCGGTGAGGTCGGTGCGGGCGTCGCGCTTGGACCGGTTCAGGCGGGCGCAGTCCTGACACAGCTGGTGGTAGAAGTAGTCGACTTCCACGAACCGGGTCTTGCAGGTGTAGCAGGAGCGCGGGCGCTGGAGTATCCCCGCGATCCGGCCCTCCTCGGTCTGCGACGAGGGCAGCAGGCCCTCGGTCTCGTCGTCGATCCGCTCGGCGGAACCGGTGGCGGTGGCCTCGGTGACGGCCTTGTCGTGCGCGGTCTTGGCGGCCCGGCGGTCCTGACGGCGACGCTGCTTCACGGTCCGGTAGACCCCGGCCGTGGCGCGGCGCACCGCGATCGCGTCGGGGTGGTCGACGTCCAGCTTGTCGAGCTCGTCGAGCACGCTCAGGCAGACGGCGAGACGGTCGGGGTCGATGCCGGGGCCGAAATCAACGGCCTCTTCGGCCGGACCGGCAGCCTCCAGGCTGTCCTCTGTCACCGTCATCGCCGCTGTCCTCGCGTCACTCATGCCGCGGCTCGTCTGAGTGACCGCGGAAGCTCCAAAGAAGAGAACTTTACGTAGCGAAGGACCCCTCTACCAAACTCGGACGCTCGACGCACGCTTCGACGAGCCCCGCGAGCTCCTCGCGGACGCTGCGCGCGAGGACATCCAGGTCGGGTACGGCCACCGCGTCCGCGACCAGACCGAAGTGCACCCTGCCCCGGTATGTCGACACCGCGACGGCGAGCGCCTGCCCCTGGGCGAGCGGCGCGAAGGGGTACACGGCGACGAGCGGGCAGCCGCCCAGTTTCAGGCCGAGGCTGGGCAGCGGGACGCTGGTGACGAGGATGTCGAAGAGCAGCCTGGCGGCCTGCGCGACGACGGGACCGCCGATGCGGTGGCCGAGCGGCGGCACATGATCGGCGAGCAGGGCGACCGCGCCCGCGCCCCGGTTCGGGCCCGCGTCCTTGTTGCGGTCCATGGCGGCCCGCACCGTCCGCAGCCGCGCGACCGGGTCAGGGTCGCCGACGGGCAGCCGCACCAGATACCCGGAGAGCCGGTTGCCGGGCGGCTGCGCGCCCCGCGGCCTGCGCCGGGAGACCGGCACCAGGGCGCGCGGCTCCACGCCCTCGCTGCCGTCGCCCCGCTCGTCGAGCCAGCGGCGCAGGGCTCCAGCGACCACGGCGATCAGTACGTCGTTGACGGTGCCGCCCACGGTCTTGCGCACGCGGTGCACGTCGTCCAGGTCGAGCAGCACCCCCGCGGTGCGCCGCGTGCCGGTGGCCTGTGACGTGAGGGCGGCCGATGACCGTGCGCCCAGGGTCGCGCGGGCGACGGCCGAGCCGATGTCCAGGGCCTGCCCCACGTCGGAGACGGTGTCGCGGACAAGGCCCGGCAGCTTGCGCGGGTCGGGCAGCCAGGACCACCGGGAGGCCTCGGGCTCCACGGGCGCCGGACGCGGGGCCGGCAGGTCCACGGGGTCCATGACCGCCGCGGCGAGCATCAGGGCGCGAAGACCGTCCGCGAGGGCGTGGTGGAACTTGAAGAGGACGGCGAAGGATGTGCCGTCATGGCCCGGCAGCACATGTGCCTCCCACGGCGGCCTCTCGCGATCCAGGGGGCACTGCATGAGCGCGCCCGCCGCGTCGTGGAAGTCCCGCACGGGCTCGGCGAGACGGACGTGGTGCAGCGGGTCGAAGGCGGGCGCGGGCGTCCGGACGGCCGCGCCGACCGGCAGCAGGATCGAGCGGATCCGCAGTCGCAGTCCGGGCACGGCGGCCGCACGTGAGGCGAGGAGCTGTGCGGCGTGCTCGGCCGCGCCCGGCGATTCGGCGTCGAAGACGCCAAGTGCACCCAGATGCATGGGGTGTTCGGCGGACTCGAGGTTCCAGAAGGCGAGGTCGAGAGGTGCGAGCAGGTCGGAGGGCTCAGCGGTCGGAGTATTCAACGGGCTGCTCTCGCGTCGAGGACGATGCGGGGGATGACTCACGTGAAGGAGCAGTCAATCGCCGTTGCGCGACTACGGTCAAGTACGATCAAGCTACGCACAGTTAACAACAGATTAAGGCCCGCCCCTCTGGGAGAGGCGGGCCTGGTGGTGCGTAAGTGGCGTATGTCTTACGTCACTTCAGTCGTCACTTCAGTCGTCACTTCAGAGCGGGCGGGGCCGCGCTCGTCGACGTACCCCACTTCGAGGGCTTGTCGCCCACCGTGAAGGAGAGTTCGCGGGTGTCACGGATGTCCTCGGTCGTCAGGTACGTCTTGCCGTAGTCGGCGCCGTCCGCGCGCGCCGACTGGATGTACCGGTCGGTGTCCGAGGTGCCCGGCGCCTTCACCGTGAGGCGCCCCTTCGGGTAGTAGCGCCGGTCGAGAGTCAGGTCGACGCGCTCGAAGACGGGCGTCGACAGGCCCCACGTGTCCGTGCCGGGCTGGACCGGGAAGACGCCGATCGAGGACAGCACGTTCCATGCGGACATGGTGCCGAGGTCGTCGTTCCCGGTCATGCCGGTCGGGGTGTCCGTGAAGAGCGTGAGCGCAGCGTGCACCACGTCGGTGGTCTTCCACGGCTGGCCCGTCGACAGATATGTGTACGGGGCGATGAGGTCGGGCTCGTTCTGCGGGTTGTACTTGTCCGCGTTGTAGTAGTCGTAAGGACCGTTGACCCACACCTCGCGCGCGGTCTTGGTCGGGTCCTTCAGGAGCTCCTCGTAGGCGAAGAAGGAGTCGAGGCGGTCGTTGGTGGCCTGCTTGCCGCCGATGAGGTCGACCATGCCGGGCAGATCCTGCGGGACGAGCCACTGGTACTGCCAGGACGTGCCCTCGTGGAAGCCCTCGCTCTTGGCCGGGTCGGCGGGTCCGGTGAAGGCACCGGCCGCGTCCCGCGCACGGAAGAACCCGGTCGAAGCGTCGAAGATCTTCCGGTAGTTCTGCGCACGGTCCGCATACCGCTTGGCATCGGCGTCATGACCCAGCTCACCGGCCATCTGGCCGAGCATCGCGTCCGAGAGGGCGTACTCAAGGGTCGCGGAAGCGCCGTGGTCGTAGTCGGAGTCACCGGGCTTCGCGTGCGGACGGCCCTTGATGTACGGGGCGAAACCGTCGCTCAGGTACTCCTTGTTCGCCTCGCGGCCCACGGGCGCCGAGTCGGCGGGCGGCACACCGTCCGCGTTCTTCTTCAGCGCGCGGTACGCCTCCTCCTCATGCCCCTTGAGCAGACCCTGCTGGTAGGCGTTGGTGAGGAACGGGGTGACCGGGTCGCCCGTCATGATGTTCGTCTCGACCGTGCCGTACCCCCACTTGGGCAGCCAGCCGCTCTCCTCGTCGATCTTCAGGACGGAGAGCGCCATGTCGCGGGACTCGTGCGGCGCGAGCAGGGACAGGAGCTGCGCCTGGGTGCGGTAGGTGTCCCACAGCGACCAGTTCTGGTAGTACGTGAAGCCTTTGGCCCGGTGCGTCTTCTGGTCCCAGCCCGTGTACCGGCCGTCGACGTCGCTGCCGATGTTCGGCGCGAGGAACGAGCGGTAGAGGGACGAGTAGAAGGTGCGGCGCACGGTCTCGCTGCCGCCCTGCGCCTTCACGTCGTCGAGCCGGTCCTCCCATGCCCGCTGGGCGGCCTTCTCCACACGGTCGTACGAACGCCCGCCCTCCGCACGGAGGTTGAGAGCTGCGCCCTTGGCATCGACGTACGAGAGAGCGGTGGTCGCCTCGACGGTGCGGTCCTTGGAGGTGTCGAACCGGACGTACGCGCCGTTGCGCTCCTCGCCCGCCGTCGACTTCTTGGAGCCCGCGGTGACGGTGTCGCCCTTCCAGGTGCCCGATGTGGTGAAGGGGCGGTCGAAGCGGGTGATCGTGTAAACCGTGTACGGCTTGGTGTCCTGGCAGAAGCCGCTGCCGGTGATCGCCGTGCGGACCGTGCGGCTGTCGAGGATCTCGACCTTGGTGCTGCCCGTCTTGTGCAGCGACTGGCCCGCGTTGAGAAGGACGTTGGCCTTGTCGGTGGCGGGGAAGGTGTAGCGCTGCACGCCGGTGCGCTCGGTGGCGGTCAGTTCGGCGTCGATGCCGGACTTGAGGCCCACCTTGTACGCACCGGGGCTCGCCTTCTCGTCGTCGTGGCTGAACTCCGCCGCGTACTTGGCGTAGTCCGTCTCCTTGACGTCACCCGTGGTGGGAAGCACCGGCAGGTCGCCGCCCAACCCGCAGCCCACGCCCGAGAGATGGACGGTCGAGAAGCCGCGGATATGGGTGTCGGAGTGGTCGTAACCGGTGTTGTGCCCGGTGTCGGGCGAGAACTGGACCATGCCGAAGGGCACGGCCGCACCGGGGTAGGTGTTGCCCTCGTTCTCGGTCCCGATGAACGGGTTGACCAGATCGGTCAGCCGACCGTCCCGCGCCGGGGCGGCCTGCGCCGCCGGTATGGCGAGTGCGCCGCCGAGGAGCGCGGCCGCAGCCACCGCCACACCCGTACCGCGTAGCCGTTGAGTCCATCTCATGGGTGGGAACGCCTCCTTGGACAACGTTGTCAAAGCGCAGAACGCGATCATTCTTCGATGGTCGCGTCGTGTGCGTCAAGGGGTGGGAGAAAGGGAGAGCAGGCGGGCTGCGGCTCTCAGGAGGTGTGCACCCAGATCCGCAGCGGTCCGACCGGGGTGAACCCCTGGCCGACGGCGACGTCCAGGCTCTCGCCGCTCTCATATCCGACGACGGGCACGCCGGGCCAGAGCCGGGCGACCTCCGTCAGACAGCCGGCCCAGGCAGCAGCCTCTCCGCCCGATGCGTCGCCCACCGCGAACAGGTTGGAGATGCCGACCACGGAATCGCTGCGGCTCGCGACGGCACCCGCCACGATCCTGCCGTCCAAGGAGGTCCCGGCCAGGAACGTCGTGTCCCCGGCCGACAACTCGGGCGGGAACAAGCCCAGGCCCCCCTCGCCGTCGTTCCAGGCGCTCTCCCATGCGGGCAGCGAATCAGCGCTCTTGAGCGGCTCCCAGCCGACGCCGGGATGACCCACAGGAGCCGCAACCGCGGGGCGGTGGATCCACTGCGCCTCGAAGAGCACCTCGAAGCCCATCGGCTCCAGGTCGAGGCAGGCGAAGCTGTCCTTGACCGAGCAGCCAGGTGACGCCGTGTCGATCCGGGCCACCAGATCGGCCGCCGACGCCTCGGGGGTGAGCGAGACGGCGTCCGGATACAGCGGCGGTGTCCGTCGAGCGCTGCTCCACACCCCGGCGTCGAACTCCCCCGACAGGCCGTGCGCGCGGCATACCTCGTCGCACCACTCGGCGTTGTTGCGGGCCGCGGCCCTTGCCCACTCGTTCTCGATGATCACGGGCTGATCGTGTCAATCGGGCGGACCCACGTCCACGGAATAAGCGTCCATGGGACAAGCGCTCCACGGGACAAGCGCTCCGGACCGCCGACCGGTCCGGAGCGCCTCGTGCCCGGGTCAGGAACCCGAGCACCCCGCCGGGTCCGGCCGCGACGCGTCGCTGATCAAGGCTTCATGTGCCGCCTTGAGCCGCTTCACGTCGGGCTTGACGACCCTGCGGTCGTAGGTGAGCAGGCCGTTCAACTCGCCCTCCACATCCGATATCTGGGTGTAGACGGCGCCGTTGCCGCCCTTGCAGGCGAGCTTGTGCACCTCGTCGAGCTTGGTGAGGTAGTCGTCCGTGTACGTCGCCGGGTCCACGTCGACGTAACTCTGCTGCACGGACCAGGCATGACCGGGCACCGCGAGTCCGAGACCGCCGTACTCGCCGTTGATCTGCGCCCTTACGCCGTCGGGCTTGGGCGGCAGTGCCGGGCTCGGGTAGCCGTGCTCGTCCATGATGTCGCCGGTGCCGCCGTCGCGCCCGAGGTTGAGGCCCGACATGCCGTTGACGAGGCGGGTCGGGTCCCAGGACTTGGCCTGGGTGGCGATGCGGCCCTCGTCGTACTGGCCCCAGCCCTCGTTGAAGGTGACCCACATGACGATCGACGGGTGGTTCGTGTGCTCGTCGATCATCTGCTTCATCTCGGACTCGTACTGGGCGCGGGCCGCCGTGCTCGGGTTGCGGCCCGCATCCATCGACGGCATGTCCTGCCAGACCATCAGGCCCAGCTTGTCCGCCCAGTAGAACCAGCGGTCAGGCTCCACCTTGATGTGCTTGCGCACCGAGTTGAAGCCCATCTCCTTGTGCATCTTGAGGTCGTACGCGAGAGCCTCATCGGTCGGCGCCGTGTGCAGGCCGTCCGGCCAGAAGCCCTGGTCGAGCGTGGCCATCAGGAACTGGGGCTTGCCGTTGAGCATGGTGCGCGGGGTGCCGTTCACCTTCTCCACGGAGACGGAGCGCATCCCGAAGTAGCTCTTGACCTGGTCGCGGCCGACGGTGACCTTCAGGTCGTAGAGGAAGGGGTCGTCGGGCGACCAGAGGTGCGGCTTGGCGATCTTCAGCTTGAGCGGTGTGCCCGTGCGTCCGCTCGCCTCCGCGACCTTCTTCTTGCCCGCGTAGGCGACTGCCTTGACCGGCACTCCGTCGCGTACGCCCTTGGGCTCGACGGTGACCTGCTTGGTGGCCACGTCGGGCGTGATCTTGAGCGAGTCGGCGTGGTCGGTTGCCACCGGCTCCATCCACACCGTCTGCCAGATGCCGGACGAGGGGGTGTACCAGATACCGCTCGGGTCCAGGCGCTGCTTGCCGACGGGCGGGTTCTCGCCGTCCTTGCCGTCGGTCGGGTCGTAGACGCCGACGATCAGTTCCTGCGTCCTGCCCGGCTTCAGGGCGTCCGTGATGTCGGCGCTGAACTTGTCGTAGCCGCCCTTGTGTTCGGCGACCTTCTTGCCGTTGACGAACACCTCGGACTGCCAGTCGACCGCGCCGAAGTTGAGCTTGAGGCGCTTGCCGTCGCCGACCTTCCAGCCCTGCGGGACGGTGAAGGTCCTGCGGTACCACATGCGGTCCTCGTGCCGTTCCAGGCCGGAGAGCTGGGACTCCACCGGGTAGGGGACGAGGATCTTCTCGGCGAGCTTCTTGCCGACCGGGGGCTTCTCGCCGGCCTTGGCCGACGCGAACTGCCAGGAGCCGTTGAGGTTGCGCCAGGCGTCACGGGTCAGCTGGGGGCGGGGGTACTCGGGGAGCACGTTGCCCGGCTTCACGTCGTCGGCGAACTTGGTGCGCAGCTGGTGCTCGGAGTGGTTCGGGCCGCTGCTCCAGAACTGGGCGACAGCCTTGCCGTCGTCGCCGGACAGGCCGCCCTTGCCGTCGTAGCGCAGGTCGGCGGTGCCCTTCGCGTTGCCCTTCTTGTTGCCGACCACGGGCTCCTTGAGGTCCACGAGGAGCACCCGCGGGTCCTTCGGGTCGGCCTTGACCGCGCCGAGAGGCCACTTGGCTCCGCCGATGACCGCTTCGATGTGGTCCGCGAGACCGGCCGGGGGCGCGGCGAGCTTCTGGGCGAAGTCGAGCCTGAGGGTGCGGCCGTCCTTGAGGACCGTGGCGGCGGTGGCGCCGTCGTAGTCGAAGCCGTCGGGGAGGCGGAAGGCCGACTGCGGGATAGCCACCTTGCTGCCGCCGGGCTCGGTCCAGCGCAGGTGGAGGTTGGAGCCGCCGTAGTGCTCGAAGTACTCGACCTTGATGTCGTAGGCCTTACCGGCCTCCAACTCGACCGGCTTCGCGGTCTGTTCCTTGTCCCAGTCGTCGACCCAGTGGTCGATGCTGAGCTTGCCGTCGACCCAGAGCCTGAAGCCGTTGTCGCCGATCATGGAGAAGGTGTGGGAGCCGGTCTTCTCCGGGACGACCTTGCCGGTCCAGCGGACGGTGGCGTCGTCGGCCTTGCCGGTGGCGAAGCTCAGGCGGGGGTCGAGGTTGTCGAAGTCGATCTTCTGGTCGAAGCCGGTGGCCTTGAGCTCGTGGAAGTCGAAGGCGCCGGGGGCGGACTGGGTGTAGTACTCGCCCTTGAGGCCGTGGACTTCGGGGGGTTCGTCGGCGGCTGTCGCGGCCGGCACGGCGGTGAGTCCGGCGAAGGCGAGGGCGACGGTGAGCAGCAGTATCAGTCGCTGCCTGACTCGTCTGTGTCGGGTGGGGCGCACGGATCCTCCATTGCTTGAAGCGGTGCTTGAAGGCTGAGGAAGGGGGTGGCGGCTCGCCGCCGCAGTCTGTACAACGGCTCTGTACAACGTTGGAAGGAACGGCAGTTGGCATGACAGCACGCTCCCCGGCGCGCTGTCCAGGGCCATGACAAACACCCCAGGACAGGGGTGCACCTCGACGCAGGGAGCTGCACGTGCGGGTTAGCCTCAAAGACGTCGCAGAGCGCGCGGGCGTCTCCATCAAGACCGTCTCGAACGTGGTGAACAAGTATCAGCACGTCACCCCGGCGATGCGGGCACGTGTGCAGGAGGCGATCGACGAGCTCGGCTACCGCCCCAATTTGACGGCACGTCACCTGCGCAAAGGCCGTACGGGGATCATCGCGCTCGCCGTTCCCGAACTGGGAAACCCCTACTTCGCCGAACTGGCGGGCGCGGTCATCGACGCGGCGGCCGAGCATGATTTCACCGTCCTGCTCGACCACACCCGCGGCGAACGCCAGCAGGAGGTCCTGGTCAGCCAGGGGTTCCGGGCCCGGGTGATCGACGGCCTGATCCTGAGCCCCCTGGAGCTGGAATCGGACGACCTCCTCGGCCGGGAGGACGACGTTCCGCTTGTGCTGCTCGGCGAGCGCCAGTACGCCCTGCCGTACGACCACATCGCGATCGACAACGTGGCGGCGGCGCACACGGCGGTACGCCATCTCATCAGCCGCGGCCGCACCCGCATCGCGTATCTCGGCGCCCGGACGGACTCCGCGAACCAACCCGCGAACCTGCGACTCCAGGGCTGGCGCGAGGAGTTGACGCAGGCGGGCCTTGCCGCACCGGAGAGCCTGGTGGGCCCGGTCGGCGGCTGGAACCGCTGGGACGGGGCGAAGGCGATGGCGCGGATGCTGGACGCGGGGGTGCGGCCCGACGCGGTGTTCGCGTACAACGATCTGGTGGCGATCGGGGCCATGCGCGTCCTTCACGAGCGCGGTCTGCGCGTGCCGTGGGACGTGGCGGTGGTCGGTTTCGACGACATCGCGGAGGGGCAGTTCGGGGCGGTCACGCTGACCACGGTCTCGCCGGACAAGCAGGCCATCGCCCGGCTCGCGGTGGGATCGCTGCTGCGGAGCCTGGAGGGCGCGGGAGAGCCCGAAGGCCGTGAACTCGCCGCCGAGTTCCGCCTGGTGGAGCGCGAGAGCACACTGGGCCGACGCTGAGTCACCGGGGGTCTCCCCTTGCGCGGAGGGTTTACAGCGTCCTTTCAACGATGTAAAAAGCTCCCCGTACCGCCGAGTTGACCGTAGTTGCCGATCCTCCCGTGAGCGCTCTCAGCTCCGGGGCCGTGCCGTTTTGGGGACTCCATGAAGCCGACCACACGCCTTAGCCGCATCTCAGCCAGGACTCTCCTCGCCGCCGGTCTCGCCGCGAGCCTCGCGCTCGCCACCGGATGCGCCAAGTCCGAGGACGACGGCGACAAGGGCTCCACCGCGCAGGACAAGGGCGACTCGGGCCAGGTCGTCTCGGAGCCGAGCGCGGGCAGCGGCGAGACCTGCGCGATAGACGCCTACGGCGGCAAGAAGCTCGATCTCAAGTCCGCCACCGTCGGCTTCTCCCAGTCGGAGAAGGAGGCCAACCCCTTCCGCATCGCGGAGACGGCGTCCATCAAGGCCGAGGCGAAGAAGCGCGGCGTCAAGCTGCTCACCGCCAATGCCCAGTCGCAGTTCTCCAAGCAGATCAGCGACGTGCAGGACCTCATCGCCAAGGGCGCCGACCTCCTGGTCATCGCTCCGCTGAACTCCGACGGCTGGGAGCCGGTCCTTCGCTCGGCCGCCGCCAAGCACATCCCGATCGTCACCATCGACCGCAAGATCAACGCCAAGGCCTGCAAGGACTACGTGAGCTTCATCGGCTCCGACTTCGTCGAGCAGGGCAAGCGCGCGGCCGACCAGATGATCAAGTCGACGGGCGGCAAGGGCGAGGTCGCGATCCTGCTCGGCGCCGCGGGCAACAACGTCACCACCGAACGCACCAAGGGCTTCCAGGACCGCATCAAGGAGAAGGCCCCCGACCTGAAGGTCGTCTTCAAGCAGACGGGTGAGTTCGCCCGCGAGAAGGGCCAGCAGGTCACCGAGCAGCTCATCCAGTCCAAGCCGGACATCAACGGTATCTACGCCGAGAACGACGAGATGGGCCTCGGCGCCGTCAACGCCCTCAAGGGCGCGGGCAAGAAGGCCGGCGACGTGAAGATCGTGACGGTCGACGGCACGCGCAACGCCGTGCAGGGCATCGTCGACGGCTGGATCGACGGCGTCATCGAGTCGAACCCGCGCTTCGGCCCGCTCGCCTTCCAGACCCTGGACACCTTCACCAAGGGCACGAAGGTCTCGCAGGACATCGTCATCAAGGACAGCGCGTACACGAAGGACAACGCCAAGGCGGACCTCGGCAAGGCGTTCTGAGATGTCCGACGTCCTCTCGGTCACCCACCTCAGCAAGACGTTCCCGGGCGTACGCGCCCTGGACGGGGTCGACTTCACCGCGCGCGCCGGTGAGGTGCACGCTCTGATAGGCGAGAACGGCGCGGGCAAGTCCACGCTGATCAAGGTCCTGACAGGCGTATACGCACCGGACGCGGGCGAGCTGACGTACAAGAACGAACAAGTCTCCTTCGCCACCCCGCTCGACGCCCAGCACGCGGGCATCTCCACGATCTACCAGGAGGTCAACCTCGTCCCCCTGATGAGCGTGGCCCGCAATCTCTTCCTCGGCCGCGAGCCACGCGGCCGGCTCGGCCTCATCGACTTCCGCCGGATGCACCGCGAGGCGGACGAGTCCCTGCAGCGGCTCGGCGTGCGTGTGGACGTGCGCCGCCCGCTGCGCGAACTCGGCGTGGGCGCACAGCAGATGGTGGCCCTGGCCCGAGCGGTCTCGGTCGACGCGCAGGTCGTCATCATGGACGAGCCGACGTCGTCACTCGAACCCCGCGAGGTCCAGACCCTGTTCGGCGTCATCCGTATGCTGCGGGACCGCGGGATCGCGGTGATCTACGTCAGCCACCGCCTCGAGGAGCTCTACGAGGTGTGCGACGCGGTCACCGTCCTGCGCGACGGCAAACTGGTGCACACCGGCCGGATCGCGGAACTGGACCGCCTCCGCCTCGTATCCCTGATGCTGGGCCGCGAGGTGGGCGAAGTACGCGAAGAGGGCGTCACCAAGTTCTCGGGAGACCACGAACCGGACACCCAACCCCTCCTCCAGGCGTCCAACCTGACGATGCGCCACCACTTGCACGGCGTCTCCGTCGAGATCCGCCCCGGCGAGGTGGTGGGCCTCGGTGGCCTGCTCGGCTCGGGCCGCAGCGAGACGGCGAAGGCGATCGCGGGCGCACTCCCGACCGACTCGGGCAACGTACTGATCGCCGGAACCCCGGTCCGCACCGGCTCACCCCCGGCGGCCATCCGGGCCGGCATCAGCCTCCTGCCCGAGGACCGCAAGGCCGAGGGAATCGTCCCCGGCCTCTCGGTCCGCGAGAACATCGCACTCGCCGCGCTCCCGGGTCTCTCGCGCTTCGGTCTGGTGGACGAGGCAGCGATCGACAAGATCGTCGACACCTTCATGAAGCGCCTGCGCATCAAGGCGTCGGGCCCCCACCAGAAGGTGGGGGAACTGTCGGGCGGCAACCAGCAGAAGGTCCTCCTGGCCCGCTGGCTGGCAATGAACCCCAAGGTCCTCCTCCTTGACGAGCCCACCCGAGGCATAGACATCGGCGCTAAAGCCGAGGTCCAAAAACTCATAGACGAGCTGGCCAACGACGGCCTCGCAGTCCTCCTCATCTCCTCCGACATGGAGGAGCTGATCGAGGGCTCGGACCGAGTAGTGGTCCTCAAGGACGGCACGGTGATCGAGGAACTCACCGGCTCCCAGGTCACAGAGGACGCCCTCATGCGAGCGATAGCAACCACGCCGACCACTCCCGGGAGCCCTGGTGTCTAGCCCCCATCCCACCCGAGGCCGCCGCTCCGACCGGAGGGGACGTGCCGGTGTTTCCGCCCGGAGCACGGTTCGCATCACTCCGGAGCCGAAGCACCAAGACGCTCACGAGCGGATGGCGAGGACGGACATACCGGCGCGGCCCCGCCCCACAGACGCGCCAAGGCGCACCGGCTCCCGCACCCGGCACACCCGGAGTTCCCATGACTGACCTCGCCCTGGGAGGCAAAGCTCCCGCCGACCGCGAGCGCGTCCTCCGATACCTCCAGAACTACGGCGTCTACCTCGGCGTAGCCGTCCTCCTGATCCTCAACATCGCCCTCACCCCGCACTTCCTCTCCGCCGAGAACTTCCGCACCCAGGCGGTCCAGGTAGCCCCGGTCCTCATCGTCGCCCTCGGCATGGCGCTTGCCATCGGCAGCGAGGGCGTGGACCTCTCCGTCGGCTCGGTCATGGCGCTCTCCACGTCCCTCCTCTCCCTCTATCTGGGCTACGGGACATGGATCGCGCTCACCGTCGCGATCATCGGCGGCGCGGCCATCGGCCTCGCAAGCGGCTCCCTCATCGCGTTCATCGGCGTCCAACCCATCGTCGCCACACTGGCGTTGATGGTCGCGGGCCGCGGCCTCGCCCTCGTGCTGCTCCCCCAGCTCAAGGACGTACGCGACCCGACCATGGCGTCACTGGGCTCCGGCGATTTTCTGGGCATCCCTTACCTCGTCCTGATCGCGGCGGCACTGGCGCTCCTGGTCGCCTTCGTCGTGCGGCGCACCACCTTCGGACGCCAGCTCCTCGCCATCGGCGACAGCCGCCCGGCGGCCCGCCTCGCGGGACTCCCCGTACGACGCGTACTGATCCTCGTGTACGTCTGCTCCGGAGCGCTCGCCGCCATCGCGGGTGTCCTGGCGACGGCCCGCCTCACCGCCAGCGATCCCACGTCGCTCGGCAACCTCATGGAACTGTCCGCGATCACGGCCGTCGTGGTCGGCGGCACACCGCTCAGCGGCGGACGCGTACGGATCGGCGGCACCGTCGCGGGCGCCGTACTGATCCAGCTGCTCACCGCCACGCTCATCAAGCACGATCTGCCGCCCTCCTGGACACAGATCGCCCAGGCCGTAGTGATCATTCTCGCCGTCTACGCGGCACGGGAGAGGGGCAAGCGGTGACCGGCACCGTCCTATCCGAGGCCAACCCCATGAAGACGAGCGACGACGAACCGACCGGCGCGAGCCGCTCCGAGCGCCTCAGCGCACTCGCCCAGCAGCACGGCGCCCTGGTCACCCTGGTGGTCGCCGTCATCGCGGCATCGCTCAGCTTCGACACGTTCCTGACCGGCGACAACCTGGAGAACATGGCGGTCTCCTCCGCGTTCCTCGCGGTCGTCGCCCTGGGCATGACCTTCGTGATCGTCACCGGCGGCATCGACCTTTCGGTCGGCTCGCTCTTCGCCCTGGGCGGAGTGCTCGCCGCGTGGGGTTCGCAGTACGGGACGGCCGTGGCGCTGCTCCTGCCGCTCGCCGTCTGCGGACTCATCGGCCTCGTCAACGGCCTCCTGATCGCCCGCTCCCGCCTCGCTCCCTTCATCGTGACGCTGGCCGCGATGCTGGGCGCACGCGGCATCCTCCTGTCCATCACCGACGAGGGCTCCAAGACTTACCTCGTCGACAAGGACTCGTTCTTCGCGACGCTCGGCCAAGGAAAGTTCCTGGGCATCGGAGCCCCGGTCTGGATCACCCTGGCCCTCTTCATCGCGGGCGCCGTGGTCCTGCGCCGCAGCCGCTTCGGGCAGTACGTGTACGCGGTCGGCGGCAACGAGGACGCGGCGGCCCTCATGGGCGCCCCCGTGGCCCGCACCAAGGTCACCGTCTATACCCTCTCCGGCCTCTGCGCGGGCCTCGCGGGCGCGCTCAACGCGGCCTGGCTCGTCTCGGGCGTCACCATCCTCGGCTCGGGCATGGAACTGGAGGCGATCTCCGCGGTCGTCATCGGGGGCACGCTGCTGACCGGCGGATTCGGGTTCATCAGCGGATCACTCGTCGGCGTACTGCTCCTGAAGGTCATCCAGAACGTCATCAACCAGATCGGCTCGCTCGACTCCGCCTACCAACAGGTGGTCAGCGGCGCGTTCTTGGCACTCGTCGTGATCGCGCAGACCTGGCTGGGCCGCCGACGCCGGGTTCTCTAGGGGCTGCAAAGGTACGACCTGGGGCTACAACGGTACGATCTGCCCCTTGCCCAGCGCGATCACGCCGCCCTTCGACACCGTGTAGAGCTCTTCGTCCCGCTCGGGGTTGACCCCGATCGTCGCCCCGGGCGGGACGTCCACGTTCTTGTCGAGTACGGCACCCCGCACCACCGCTCCCCTGCCCACACGGACGTTGTCGTGCAGCACGGAGCCCTGCACGACCGCCCCGTCCTCGATCGTCACACCCGGCGAGAGCACGGAGCGCGTGACCTGCCCCCGGATGACACACCCCGGGCTGACGATGGACTCGCTCGCGATGCCGGCCGCACAGAACTTGGCGGGCGGCAGGCCGCCCGGGTGGGTGTAGATGGGCCAGCGCCGGTTGTCCAGGTTGAAGACGGGCTGGTCGGAGATCAGGTCCATGTGTGCTTCGTAGTACGCGTCGAGCGAGCCGACGTCACGCCAGTAGCCGTGGTCGCGCGCGGTCTCCCCCGGCACATGGTTGTCGTCGAAGTCGTACAGCTGGGCCAGGCCGCGCTCCGTGAGCATGGGCAGGATGGAACCGCCCATGTCGTGCACGGAGTTGTCGTCCTCGGCGTCCTGCTGGATCGCGTCGACGAGGGTCTTGGTGGTGAAGACGTAATTGCCCATGGAGGCGAACACCTCGTGCGGCGACCCGGGCAGTCCTGGCGGGTCGGTGGGCTTCTCCAGGAAGCGGTCGACGCGTGTGCCGTCCCGCGCGGGCGTGATGATGCCGAAGGACGAGGCCTCCGAGCGCGGCACGCGGATCCCCGCGACCGTCACCCCGGCGCCGCTCTCGAAGTGCTGGGTGAGCATCTGCCGGGGATCCATGCGGTAGACGTGGTCGGCGCCGAACACCGCGATGTAGTCGGGCTGTTCGTCGTGGACGAGGTTGAGCGACTGCAGGATGGCGTCCGCGCTGCCCAAGTACCAGCGCGGTCCCAGGCGTTGCTGCGCCGGCACCGGGGTGACGTAGTTGCCGAGGAGGCTGGACATCCGCCAGGTGGTGGTGACGTGCCGGTCAAGGGAGTGCGACTTGTACTGGGTCAGTACGCAGATCCGCAGGATGTCGCCGTTGACGAGATTGGAGAGCACGAAGTCGACGAGGCGGTACGTGCCGCCGAACGTGACCGCTGGTTTGGCCCGGTCGGCCGTGAGGGGCTGCAGACGCTTCCCTTCACCGCCCGCCAGGACGATTCCGAGCACCGAAGGTCCACCGCGCATCGCGCCGCCCCCTTAACTGGGATCACTTGGACTCGAGTAACTCCTCGTACACGTCGGTCGTGCGTCGCGCGACCGCGTCCCAGCCGAACTCCCTGACGGCACGGTCGCGTCCTGCGGCGCCCATGCGGGTCGCGGCGCCCGGATCGGCGACCAGTTCGTTCAGGGCCTGCGCGAGCCGCGCCTCGAAGGCCGCCGGCTCCTGCTCCTCGTACGGGACGAGGAGCCCTGTGCTCTTGTCGGCGACGACCTCGGGGATGCCGCCGACGTCCGACGCCACGACCGGGGTGCCGCAGGCCATCGCCTCCAGGTTGACGATGCCGAGCGGTTCGTAGACGGAGGGACAGGCGAACACCCGGGCGTGCGTGAGCAGTTGGATGATCTGTGGACGCGGCAGCATCTCCGGGATCCAGTGGACTCCCCCGCGGGCGATACGCAGCTCCTCGAAGAGAACGCGGAACTCGGCGTCGATCTGCGGGGTGTCGGGGGCTCCGGCGCAGAGCACGAGCTGGGCGGCGGGGTCCAACTCCTTTGCCGCGCGCAGCAGATGGGGCACGCCCTTCTGCCGGGTGATGCGTCCGACGAACAGGACGTACGGCCGCTCGGGGTCGATCCCCAGGCGCTCCAGGACGTCCGTGCCGGGGTCGGGGCGGTACAGGCCGGTGTCGATGCCGTTGTGGACGACGTGCACCTTCGCCGGGTCGATGGCGGGGTAGCAGCCGAGGATGTCGTCCCGCATACCGCGCGAGACGGCGATCACGGCGTCCGCCGCCTCGACGGCAGTGCGCTCGGCCCAGCCGGAGAGGGCGTACCCGCCACCCAGCTGCTCGGCCTTCCAGGGGCGCAGGGGCTCCAGGGAGTGCGAGGTCATGACGTGCGGGATGCCGTGCAGGAGCTTGCCGAAGTGGCCCGCGAGGTTGGCGTACCAGGTGTGGGAGTGGACGAGGTCGCACCCCGTGAGAGCGGCCGCCATGGACAGGTCCACGGAGAAGGTGCGCAGCGCGTCGTTGGCGCCGTCCAGGGCGTCCCAGGCCTGGTGGCGTACGAGCCCTTCGGCGGTCTCCTGATTTCCCCAGCAGTGCACGTCGACATCGACGAGGGACCCCAACTCCCTTGCGAGGAACTCGACATGGACTCCGGCTCCGCCATAGACATCCGGCGGATACTCCCGGGTGAGCAGTCCTACTCGCACGCAGAACCTCCCGTCCGTCCACCCCAGCCGTCGGTCGCCCGCCCCCTCATGGTCACCCAGAAGCGCCCGGTGGGGAAGAGCCCCGCACCGACCTCTGGGGCGGCCGATCGAAGCAACAGTCCCCGCACACACCCCCGTTGGGGCATCGATAGTAGAGGCAACAGCTGCGCCGCCGGAACGCTGTGCCGCTGAGGGTTCCGGTGCCGCGCAGGTCGGGGTGGTCGAAGAGTTCGGCGGCCAGCGCCCTGGCGCGCTGCCCGACTTCCGTACGTCCCGTGCGCCGCGCCCAGGTGTCCAGTTCGCGGGCCGCACCGGCCAGCGCCGAGCCCGCGTTGCCCCACAGCAGAGGTGCGGAGATCCGGTACCGCGTGCGCAGGGCGTCGGCCAGCGGCGCCAGATGGCCGAGCTGTACGACGTCCCGGATGCTCGCGGCGTCGCCGGGCCGCGTCGTGACCTCCGTCAGCCACAGGTCGTCGGGAGTGCTGCCGTCCGCGTCCCAGTGCAGCAGCGCCGGATCGAGGTCCGGCACTACGCCGTGCAGGGCGGCCGAGCCGAGTGCCACGGACCACAGCCGCGCCGCGAGCCCCAGCTGTGCCACGGACACCCCGATCCGCAGATCGGGCGCGCCGAGGCGGTCGGCGACCTTGTCGGCGCGGAACGCGAGGGGCCCGTCGTCCCCCGCGTACACCCGTGCCAGGGGCGCCACCTGGGCGCCGCCCGGCGGCTCCCCTGTACGCAGGGCGAAGAATCCGCCGACGGAGGCGACTTCCGTCAGATCGAGAGTGGCTTTCACGACAGCAGAGCCTAGGGCCCTTCTGATGGATCTCCGTGGGAGAAGGAGCGGCGTTCGGTGCGTGCCATCGGCGTGCGGCGTGAAGGGTCATGTGGCGGAGTCACCT
>NZ_JBHTSF010000157.1:0-20051 GCF_042795295.1 Streptomyces sp. NPDC056486 | reverse complement strand
CGTACGACCGAGTCGTACGTCCCCACCGCCACGTCAGCACCCGCCTGCCCGCCGCCTAAGGCGTAGGCAGCCACCCCACCTTCCCCGCGAGCAGCGCGTATCCGACGAACGCGCCGATATCAAGCAGCGAATGGGCCACCACCAGCGGCCCGACCCGCCCCCACCTCCGGTACAGGAGCACGAAGACCACCCCCATCGCCATGTTCCCGATGAACCCGCCGATGCCCTGGTAGAGGTGGTACGAGCCGCGCAGTACCGAGCTGCCGACAAGGGCGGCCATCGGTGTCCACCCCAACTGCCCGAACCTGCGCAGCAGATAGCCGACGACGATCACTTCCTCGAGCACCGCGTTCTGCACCGCGGACAGCACGAGCACCGGGTACTTCCACCACACGTCGGGCAGGTCCTCCGGCACCACCGTCAGGTTGAACCCGAGCCCACGTGCGGCCAGATAGAAGGCGATGCCGGTGCTGCCGATCACCGCGGCGATCGCCGCCCCGCGTCCCAGATCCGGCCAGGGGCGGCTCCGGTCGAAGCCGATCGTGCGCAGCCCCGCGCCCTCCCTGATCAAGAAGTGCGCGACCAGCGCCACGGGCACCAACGCGGTGCTGATTCCGAACAATTGCCACGCGAGATCAAGCCATGGTCGCCCCGGAGCGGCCGACGCGTTCATGGTCGCCGCCTGATCCTTCAGGCCGCCGGGTTTGGTGACCGACCCGACAAAGCTGATCAGCGCGGACACTCCGCTCGCGCCCAGTGAGACCGCAAGGACGAGCAGCGTCTCGTCCCTCAGGATCCGTCGCGATGGCCCCTCGCCCCGAAAAGAACCGGCCAACGGCCCGGTCTCCGCTTGCACTCCGCCTCCAGTTGAGTAATCCCGCCTCATCCCCATCCCCGTCCCACTAGGGTCTCGAAAGAAGTTACGAAGATCGTGCGCGACAGGCCGAGGGGGACGGACGCCGATTGCGGTCTTGCCGCCCCCTCTTCCCTTGCTTCATCGCTCAAGGAGGGGCACCACCGCCATGGGACGTCACAGCTTGCCCGATGAGTACGGGACGGACGCACCCGACCCACGACCGCGCACCCGGGGCCGCACCGTGGCCATCGCGACGGCGCTCGTTCTGACGGTCGCGGCGGGCACGGCGTTCGGCGTCCGCAGCGACCTGCTGGACTTCGGCGGCTCATGCCGCGACGACTCGGTGCAACTGGACGTCGCCGCCACCCCCGACATCGCCCCCGCACTGCGCGCGGCCGCCGACGACGCGCGCGAGAAGGAGGTCACGTCCGACGGGTCGTGCATCGACGTACGGGTCACCGCCCGTGATGCGTACAAGGTCGCCGACGAGCTGCGGACGGGCAAGGGCGACCCGGACTACGACGTGTGGGTGCCGGACTCCGAAGTGTGGCTGCAGCGCGTCGGCCCGGGCGGCAGGCAGGACAAGGTGACGCCCGCGGGGAACATAGCCTCCTCACCGGTTGGCATGGCCATGATCCCTTCCGCCGCCGAGCCCCTCGGCTGGCCCAAGAAGACGTACAGCTGGCCGAAGTTGACCGGCGCGGCGGTGAAGGGCGACAAGGTGCGGCTCGGTGCCGCCGATCCCGCGCGCAGCGCGACCGGCCTCCTCGCGCTCGCCAAGCTGAGCACATCGGCGAAGAAATCGGGCGGCAAGGACGGCGACACCCAGGCCGCCGGGCTTGCCAAGGCGCTTTCCGCACGCACGTCCGACAGCGACGGTCAGCTCCTGGACACCCTGGCCCGTGACTCCTCCGGAACCGAACAGGGCAACCCGCGCCGCAACCAGGCACTGATCCTCTCCGAGCAGGCCGCGTTCGAGCACAACGCGTCGGCGGGCGAGGAGAACAGCCTGGACATGTTCTATCCGAAGGACGGCTCACCGCGCCTCGACTACCCGTACACGCTGGTCCAGGAGGACGAGCTGTCCACGGACCAGAGCCGGGCCGCCCTGCGCTTCATGGCGCTGTTCAGCGACGATCAGGGGCGCGCGATCCTGGAGGAGCACGGTTTCAGGACCGGCACCGATGCCCCTTCGACGAAGCTCGTCGCGGCGGCCGGCGGCCGCACCCCCCAGCCGTACGCCGACGAGGCGAGCGAGCCGCCCACCGAGAAGGAGCTCCAGGAGACGCTCGGCATGTGGACGATCACCGTCCAGAGCGCCAGGATCAGCACGGTCGTCGACGTCTCGGACTCCATGGGCGAGTACGTGCCGGGCCGTGACCAGTCCCGGATGGAGGTCACCAAGTCCTCGCTGCTCCAGGCGCTCGCCGGGTTCACCGACGAGGACGAGATCGGCCTCTGGGAGTTCGCCACGCTCCTGGACGGCGAGCGCGACTACCGCAAACTCGTGCCGACCCAGCGGCTCGGCGACCGCAAGGGCGACGGCACCCAGCGGGACAAGGTCTCGAAGGCCTTCAGCGACCTGGCGCCCATACGGGGCGGGGCGACCGGCCTGTACGACACCACGCTCGCGGCGTACAAGGAGGCCACGTCCACCTACGCGCGCGGAAAGTTCAACGCGCTCGTGGTGCTCACGGACGGCGCGAACGAGGACCCCGGGTCCATCTCGCGCAGCAACCTCATCTCGCAGCTGGAGAACCTCTCCGACCCCAAGCGCCCGGTGCCGCTCATCGCGATCGCGGTCGGCCCGAACGCGGACAAGGAGGAGGTCGTACAGATCGCGGAGGCGACCGGCGGATCAGGTCACCAGGTCGACGACCCGGCGCAGATCCACGCGGTCATCCTCAAGGCCATCATGGAGGCGGGCAGCCACAGCTGAGCCCGCCCCTGTCGGGTCCGGGCCGAGCACGATTCAGCTCAGGACGTCTCAGCCCAGGACGTCTTAGCTCAGGACGGCGGGTGCGGGCAGCCCCACCGGCCACGTGTGCACCGGTTCCCCCGCGTGCATCAGCTCGGCATAGCGCCGGGTGGTCGCGGCGAGCGCGGCCTCGCGTTCGAGCCCGGTCTCCAGGGCCTGGTGGTACGTCGCCGCCTGCCAGGACGCCCCGTTCACCCGTCGCCTGCACCGCTCCTCGATGACGCCGAGATAGAAGTCGCGGTCGGCGGGCTCGACACCCCACGCGTCGAGCCCGGCCGCGGCGAGCGGCAACAGCTCGTCGCGTACGAGGGCGACCGCGGGCACTTCCACGATCCCTCCGTACCGGCCGCGCCGCGGCCACCGCAGACGGGCCTCGATGCCGTCGCGGCACGCGGTGTCGAAGTTGCGGGCCGCTTCCTCGAAGGGCAGCCGGGTCCACACGGGCCGGGTCTCCTCGGCGAGGGCGCGTACGAGGCCGTAGTAGAAGGCCGCGTTGGCGATGACGTCGGTGACGGTGGGGCCTGCCGGCAGGACACGGTTCTCCACGCGCAGGTGCGGGACACCGCCCGCGATGCCGTACACGGGGCGGTTCCAGCGGTACACGGTGCCGTTGTGCAGGACGAGTTCGGCCAGCTGCGGCACCCGGCCGTCGTCGAGCACCTCCAGCGGATTCTCGTCGTCGATGAGGGGAAGCAGCGCGGGAAAGTAGCGCAGGTTCTCCTCGAACAGCTCGTACGCGTCGCTGATCCAGCGCTCCCCGAACCAGGTACGCGGCCGCACGCCCTGCGCCTGCAGCTCGGGCGGGCGGGTGTCGGTGGACTGCAGGAACAGCGGCGGGCGCGACTCGCGCCACAGCTCACGCCCGAACAGGAACGGCGCGTTGGCGCCGACGGCGACCTGCGCCGCCGCGACGGCCTGCGCCGCGTTCCACACGTCGGCGAACCTGCCCGGCGTGACCTGGAGGTGCAACTGCACCGAAGTACACGCCGCTTCGGGCGCGATCGACGCGGAGGTGCAGGTCAGCCGCTCCACGCCCTGGATGTCCAGGACGAACTCCTCGCCGCGGGCCGCCACGATCTGGTCGTTGAGCAGTGCGTAGCGGTCGACGTCGGAGAGGTTTCCCGAGACCAGGTCGTGGTGCGCGAGTGTCGGCAAAATGCCGATCATCACGATGCCGGCGTTCACCTCGTTCGCTTTTCGGTGGGCATAGGCGAGGCCGGTGCGCAGCTCCTCGGCGAGACGGTCGAGAACCCGTCCGCCCAATCGATGCGGAGCGATATTGACTTCAAGATTGAACATTCCGAGTTCCGTCTGGAAGTCGCGGCTCGCGATGCGTTCGAGAACTTCAGCATTCAGCATTCTCGGCATCCCGTCTGGCCCCGCGAGATTCAGCTCGATCTCCACTCCCATCAGATTCTTGGGCCGATCGAACCGCTCCTCTTCCAACAGCCTCCGCAGTCCCGTCAGACACTCCCTGAGCTTGCTCCGGTACCGGCGCCGCTCGGCCAGGTCAAACGTTCCTGCTACGACCTTCTCCCCCATCGAAGCCTCCCCTCCTCGGATGGGCAGCCAATGATCCGGCCGCTGCGTCTCGGTGGATGATGCCCTGCAATGTGATCGATAACGCCCCGCGCAGGCCTCCGGACCAGTAGGCTCGATGCCGTGTCCGCACGCCACAATCACCAATAATGATGTTCGCCGGGAGAATCCGCGCGCCGAGCCCTGGTGAAAAACGCCGATGAGATTCGGCCGTCCGCTCCCGCGAAGAGAGCCGAGGTCAAACGCCCGGGCTCATCCGGAATCGGGTTAAAGCCCGCGAAATAGCGACCGGATAACGCCTTGCGGGCAATATCGAGTGCGGTTAGCCGAAACACGGCCTGAACACGTGTCGTATAAACTCCGCGGACGAGGCAGAGAGTTGGCGCTCGCGGTCCCCTGCCCCCGCCCCCGCCCCCCTCTGCCCCCGGAGCAGACAGCGACGTCCGCACCTGTCCTCGTTCCACCGTGCCTGTCGAATGAGAGAGGCGACCCATCATGCCGCTGCAAGTCCCCCCGGCTCCCGCGCCCGCCCTGCGCAGCGTCCTCGCGGCACTCGGTTCACCCACCGCCGTACACGAAGCCCGCACTCCGTCCCTGCGCGCCGCTCAGGGACCGGCGAGCCCCGAACTCCCT
Source organism: Streptomyces sp. NPDC056486 (assembly GCF_042795295.1). Classification (NCBI taxonomy): domain Bacteria; kingdom Bacillati; phylum Actinomycetota; class Actinomycetes; order Kitasatosporales; family Streptomycetaceae; genus Streptomyces; species Streptomyces sp. NPDC056486. Next base: position 15,045 of record NZ_JBHTSF010000157.1, on the reverse strand, counting down.
TTGCCCGTACACGTCCTGGACCGGATCACCCCGTCGAGCCCATCGCCCACCCGGCTCGCGGGGTGGCGTTTTCTGATCCGCTGCGGCGACCGCGCCGTCGCCGCGGCGGACACGATACTGACGCCTGACGGGTGGACCTTCTCCCACTTCTTCGAAGGCCCGTACATAGCGGCCACCGAACGCGCCCTGCGCCATGCCGAGGCGATGCAGATGCCCTATCAACCACGACTGTTGTCCGTTCCTGAGCTATACATGCTCACCCTCTGGCTGCACGGCGACTGCACGGCGGACGGCGCGAGCGGCGACCTCGCACCCTCCGACATCCTCGTGCCGCTCGCACCCGCGCCTCCCGGCATCGCGGCGCACCGCCCGCACCGCGCCGCGGAGCTGCTCAAGGTCCTCACCCACCGCATGACCCCGGCACCGCTGCTCACCTCACCCGCCTGACCTCGCCGTACGTCCCGTGCCCCGCCGCCGTTCCTGGCCGCGGGGCTCGGCGCGTCCTGGGCCCATACGGACTAGCCCGGTATGACCACCCCGAACCACCCGAAGAGAAGGTGCAGTTGGGCTGAACCGTCCGGGCGGGTGATACGTCATTAAGCAGTAAGGAGCGCTGCCGCTAAATCCCTGCGGATTGACGTCCGTAGGGCAACACTGGGATCGGACCGACTTAACGGGGGGCGGCATGAACACCGCATCGAGCCGCAAGGCAGACGTCACAGCCATCACACCGCAGCGAAAGAACCCTTCCATGTGCCAGCATCAACCACCGTGCCCGACAGCTGACTCCGCAGACCGGGAAGCCGCTCTCCTCACGGCGAGCCACCCGGAGCAGGGCTGGAGCCTGCTGTGCAACGGCGTCCTCCTCTTCGAGGACACCGGTGAGCTGCTGCCGGACGGCCAGATCATCGCGCCGCACCGCCCACTGGGCACGGACGAGATCATGACCGCCGCTTGACCCGGCAGCACCACGGCACGGACAACAAAGGGGCCGACCCGGAGCAACAACCTCCGGACCGGCCCCCACGCATGTTCTGGACGCGATATCAGTCTTCGTACGCATCCAGCGGCGGGCAGGAGCAGACCAGATTCCGGTCGCCGTACGCCTGGTCGACGCGGCGCACCGGCGGCCAGTACTTGTCCGCGGCCACGACGCCGGGCGGGAAGACGGCTTCCTCGCGGCTGTAGGCGTGCTCCCACTCACCGCCGAGCGCGGCAGCGGTGTGCGGCGCGTTCCGCAGCGGGTTGTCCTCGGCGGTCCACTCGCCGCCGACCTTCTCGATCTCCGCGCGAATGCTGATCATCGCCTCGCAGAACCGGTCGATCTCGACCAGGTCCTCGCTCTCGGTCGGCTCGATCATCAGCGTCCCCGCGACCGGGAACGACATGGTCGGCGCGTGGAAGCCGTAGTCGATGAGCCGCTTGGCGATGTCGTCGACGCTGACACCGGTCGCCTTGCTCAGCGGGCGCAGATCGATGATGCACTCGTGCGCGACGAGCCCGCCGGGACCGGTGTAGAGCACCGGGTAGTGCGGCTCGAGGCGCTTGGCGATGTAGTTCGCGGAGAGCACGGCGACCTGCGTGGCGCGCTTGAGGCCCTCGCCGCCCATGAGGCGTACGTACGCCCAGGAGATCGGCAGGATTCCCGCGGAGCCCCACGGCGCGGCGGAGATCGGTCCGACGCCCGTCTCGGGACCCGCGGCGGGCTGCAGCGGGTGGTTGGGCAGGTACGGCGCGAGGTGCTCGCGCACACCGACCGGGCCGACGCCGGGGCCACCGCCGCCGTGCGGGATGCAGAAGGTCTTGTGCAGGTTCAGGTGCGAGACGTCGCCGCCGAACTTGCCGGGCTGGGCGAGGCCCACCAGGGCGTTGAGGTTCGCCCCGTCGACGTAGACCTGGCCGCCGGCCTCGTGCACCTGGGCGCAGATGTCGGCGACGTGCTCCTCGAACACACCGTGCGTCGACGGGTAGGTGATCATGAGCACGGACAGCTCGTCGCGGTGCTTCTCGATCTTGGCGCGCAGGTCCTCGACGTCGATCTCGCCGTCGTCGCTGGTCTTCACGACCACGACCTTCATGCCGGCCATCACGGCGCTCGCGGCGTTGGTGCCGTGCGCGGAGGACGGGATGAGGCAGACGGTGCGCTGCTCGTCGCCGTTGGCCCGGTGGTAGCCGCGCACGGCGAGCAGTCCGGCCAGCTCGCCCTGCGAACCGGCGTTGGGCTGCAGCGAGACCTTGTCGTACCCGGTGACCTCGGCGAGCCGCTCCTCCAGCTCACGGATGAGCGTCAGATAGCCCTGCGCCTGCTGGGCGGGCGCGAAGGGGTGCAGCTGCCCGAACTCGGGCCAGGTGACCGGCTCCATCTCCGTGGTCGCGTTGAGCTTCATGGTGCAGGAGCCCAGCGGGATCATGCCGCGGTCGAGCGCGTAGTCGCGGTCGGCCAGCTTGCGCAGGTAACGCAGCATGGCGGTCTCGGAGCGGTACTGGTGGAAGACGGGATGCGTGAGGTACTCGTCCTCGCGCAGCAGACCGGCCGGGAGCGTGTCCTCGGTCTCCGCGTCGAGCGCCTCGACGTCCGCCTCGACCTTGAACGCCGTCCAGATCGCGGTGAGTTGCTTGCGCGTGGTGGTCTCGTCACAGGCCAGGGAGACGTGGTCGGAGTCGATCTGGTGGATGTTGACGCCACCCTCGCGGGCCGCGGCGACGAGCTCATCGGCCCTGCCGGGCACCCGCACGGTCAGGGTGTCGAAGTACGCGCCGTGCACGACCTCGACGCCGCCCGCGGTGAGCCCGGCCGCGAGCACGGTCGCGTAGCGGTGGGTACGGCGCGCGATGGACTTGAGGCCATCGGGCCCGTGGTAGACGGCGTACATTCCGGCCATCACGGCGAGCAGCACCTGAGCGGTACAGATGTTGCTGGTGGCCTTCTCGCGGCGGATGTGCTGCTCACGGGTCTGCAGCGCGAGCCGGTAGGCCTTGTTGCCGTCCGCGTCGACGGAGACTCCGACGAGCCGCCCCGGCAGGCTGCGCGCGAACTTCTCGCGCACCGCCATGTAGCCGGCGTGCGGGCCGCCGAAGCCCATCGGTACACCGAAGCGCTGTGTGGTGCCGACGGCGATGTCGGCGCCGAGCTCACCGGGCGAGGTGAGCAGCGTCAGGGCAAGGAGGTCGGCGGCCACGGAGACGATGGCACCGATCTCGTGCGCCTGCTCGATGAGGGGCTTTATGTCGCGTACGGCACCGGAGGCGCCCGGGTACTGGATCAGTACGCCGACGACACCGCGCTCGGCGACCTCGGCCGGGATGCCCTCGCTCAGATCGGCGACGACGACCTCGACACCGGTCGGCTCGGCCCGGGTCTGGATGACGGCGATGGTCTGCGGCAGCGCGTCGGCGTCGACGAGGAAGACACCGTTCTTGACCTTGCCCACGCGCCGCGACAGGGCCATGGCCTCGGCGGCGGCGGTCCCCTCGTCGAGCAGCGAGGCACCGGAGGTGGGCAGCCCGGTCAGCTCGGCGACGACGGTCTGGAAGTTGAGCAGGGCCTCGAGGCGTCCCTGGGAGATCTCCGGCTGGTACGGCGTGTACGCGGTGTACCACGCCGGGTTCTCCATGACGTTCCGCAGAATCACCGGCGGAGTGAAGGTCCCGTAGTACCCGAGGCCGATCATCGAGTCGAGAACCTGGTTGCGGTCCGCGAGGGAGCGCAGCTCGGCCAGGACCTCGGCCTCGGTGCGCGCCCCGGGCAGGTTCAGCGCCTCGGCGTTCTTGATGACATCCGGCACGGCGGCGGCGGTCAGCTCGTCGAGCGAGCCGTATCCGACCTGCGCGAGCATCTTGGCCCGTGCTTCGACATCGGGACCGATGTGCCGCTGCTCGAAGGGGATGCCCTGCTCGAGTTGCGAAAGCGGGATGCGAGGGGTGGCGGTCATTGCGGAGGCCTCCTGGTCTGACGCGACCTGCGAGGGGCACCACGGCACGGGTACCCGGACGGCCTCCCCCTCTGTCATCTCAACCTGAGAGTTTCACCGGTCCACGCCCCTCAAGAGGAGCCGTCCCGGCTTTCACCGTCGGTGAGGAAGGGTTTCGAACGTGCCCGCCCGACGCCCGCCCTACTTTCCAGAGTGACCTCGTCCGTGCGGTACAGGGGCCTGAGAGATTCCGGGGAGGAGTTGCTCCTTCGGCGCCTCCGGTGTCTCCACCGGAGAGCTCTCCCGCACGGGGTCAGCAGCCATGCGCCAGCCTACCAGCGAGGACTGCGGCCGATCCCTCGAGTGGCCGCCTGCCCCGAAGTGCTCTTTCGTAGTGATTACGAACGAACAAGGATGAGTTGTGCCCCACTTCGACAAGCCTCGACCAGTTGGAGGGCCCGTGCAGACCGATATCGATCCGCGCAACCTGATCGGCCGGAAGGCGTTCGACCGGAACGGGGCCAAGATCGGCACGATCGACGAGGTCTATCTCGACGACGCCACCGGCGCCCCGGAGTGGGCGGCCATACGCACGGGGCTTTTCAGCCGGGACGCGTTCGTACCCCTGGAGCCCAGCGAGCTCACGAGCGACGGCACCCTGCGCATCCCCTTCGAGCGCTCCCTGATCAAGGACGCCCCCGATTTCGGCGTGGGCCGCCACCTCTCCCCCGAACAGGAACTGCAGCTCTACCACCACTACGGCCTGGACATCACGCCCCCGCAGGCCCCGCCACCACCGGACCAGGACTTCGGCCACATCGCGGGCCAGGAAGCGCCCTGACCCTCGCCGGTCATCCCGACGACTCGCAGGTACCGGCATCATTGCGGCTCCGGCTCTTCAGAGGCAGCCACCAACGGCAACGGCTCCGCGGGCTCAAGCTCCGGATCATCCGTCCTGAACGTCCGCACCCGCCCCGGCACCGACGATTCCGGCGTCTCGAAACGGACCGTCACCCGCCCCAGGCCACTCCCCTGCACCCACCCGTGCCCGAACTCCGCATGCCGCACATCGTGCCCGGCAGCCCAGCGCCGCTCGGTCGCAACGACCGGCACGACCGAAACCGCCGAAACCACCGGCACCTCCACCGCATCGCCCACGGCCTGGGCCACAGTCTCCCCGGCCGGCTTCCCCTCCGCCTCCAGGGCCTCGGCCGCCTCAGCCTCCAGGGCCTCAGCCGCCTGCGCCTGCGCGAAGAGGTCCTCCTGCGTGTAGTCGGCAAGCCCCGTGACCCCCACCCCGAGAAGCCGCACGCCTCCGGTGGTGTCCACGGCCTCGAGGAGCCGCGCGGCGGCCTCCCGCACCACCCCGGGGTCGTCCGTCGGCCCGCGCAGCGTCTCGGAGCGCGTCAGCGTCGAGAAGTCGAACCGCCGCACCTTCAGGACGATGGTCCGCCCCGAGTGCCCTGCCGCCCGCAGCCGCTCCACACACCGGTCGGCGAGCCGCGCCACCTCACCCCTGACCCGTACCCGGTCATGGATGTCCACGTCGTACGTGTCCTCGACGCTGACCGACTTGGATTCCCGCTCCGCCACCACAGGCCGCTCGTCCCGCGCGAGCGCCATCGCGTACAGGGCGCTCCCGTGCGACTTCCCAAGAAGCCGTACGAGCTCGTCCTCGCCCGCCTCGGCGATCTCCCCCACCGTCGTGATCCCGCCCCGCCGCAGGTGGTCCCCGGTGGCAGGACCGACGCCGGGCAGGGTCCGCACCGACATCGGCGCGAGCAGCTCCCGCTCGGTCCCCGGCACTATCAGGCGCAGGCCGTCCGGCTTGGCCTCCTCCGAGGCGATCTTCGCCAGCATCTTGGACGCGGCGAGCCCGACCGAGCCCGCGAGCCCGGTCACCGCCTTGATGTCCGCGCGCAGCCGCTCGCCCACAACCAGCGCCGATGCCTGGTCGTCGGCCACGCCGCCCGCCTCCAGGTCGACGAACGCCTCATCCAGGCTGAGCGGCTCCACCAGCGGCGACAGCTCCCGAAGGAGCGCCATCACCTGCTCGCTGATCCCGCGGTAGAGGCCGAAGCGCGGCACCAGATAGGCGGCATTGGGCGCAAGACGCCGCGCCTGCCCCATGGGCATCGCCGAGTGAACACCGAACTTGCGCGCTTCGTACGAGGCGGTGGCCACCACACCGCGTGGTCCGAGCCCGCCCACCACCACGGCTTTCCCGCGCAGACTCGGCTTCGCGGCCTGCTCGGCAGACGCGTAGAAGGCATCCATGTCGAGATGCAGAATCGTGGGCGCGGTTCTCACACCCCTGATGCTGCCCTACGCCACTGACAACACCCCGAAAACACCGCCTGGCATCCGAATCCACGTCCGAACCCGGCCGCGGCGCTCACGGCCGCCTCACACGGCCCTGTTGCGCCGCCTCGCGAGCTCATCGGCGGGGTTCTGCCGCAGCAGCGTCTCCCCGGTGTCGATCCGCTCGCCGTGCAGCTGCGAGAGCGCCGCTTCCACATCCCGCCACACGACACCCACGGCGATCCCGAAGACGCCCTGGCCGCCCTGGAGCAGATCGTGGACCTCCTCGGGCGACGTGCACTCGTAGACCGTCGCGCCGTCGCTCATGAGCGTCATCCGCTCCAGGTCCTCGAAACCGCGGTCGCTCAGATGCTGGACCGTGGTCCGGATGTTCTGCAGGGACACGCCTGTGTCGAGGAATCGCCTGACGATCTTCAGGACGACGACGTCCCGGAAGCTGTAGAGCCGCTGGGTCCCCGACCCGCCCGCGGACCGCACACTGGGCTCGACGAGGCCCGTACGGGCCCAGTAGTCCAGCTGTCGGTACGTGATACCGGCGGCCGCACACGCGGTCGGCCCCCGGTAACCGATCTGTTCCTGCTCGGGCTGTCCGGACGTGGCGTCCCCGCTCCCCTGAACGCTCCCCTGAACGGCCATCGGCCTCTTCGGAGAGTGACCGGCCGCGCTGCTGTGAAGCGGATACGGACCGCCCATCGCCGCATCGTCGCCGCTGCTTCTCACGCCGACCTCCGTCCTTGACCTGCCTTCTCGACGGTAGGCAGTCACCAGGGGCTCGTCAACGATCGCCACACTCGGCACGCCGAGTGATAATCACCCTGAGAGTGGTTTGCCGTACCGCACCGCCGGGAAAGGCTAGCCGAATGGTCCGCCGGGACCATTCGACAAGCGTTCGACAAGCGACGGACTACTGGCTGTTGGTACCGAAATCCTCGGGCGAGATCTGGTCGAGGAACTCGCGGAACTTCTCCACTTCGTCCTCCTGCTCGTCCGGAATGGCGATGCCCGCGTCGTCGAGGACACCGTCGCTGCCGTAGATCGGCGTTCCGGTGCGCAGTGCGAGCGCTATGGCGTCGGACGGCCGGGCGCTCACCTCGACTCCACTGGCGAAGACCAGCTCCGCATAGAAGACCCCTTCTCGGAGGTCTGTGATGCGCACTTCGGTGAGCTCCTGTCCCACCGCCTCCAGCACGTCCTTGAACAGGTCGTGGGTCAGCGGCCGTGCGGGCGCCATCCCCTGCTGTGCGAAGGCGATCGCGGTCGCCTCCCCTGGTCCGATCCAGATGGGGAGGTAGCGATCGCCTCCCACTTCACGCAGGAGCACGATCGGTTGGTTGGAGGGCATTTCCACCCGGACACCTACGACGTCGAGCTCGTTCACACAGCAACCCTAGGACGTGCCCGGCCGGTTTGGGTAGTCGGGCACCTCTTGAGTCAGGGCAACCGCACCCCGAGCGCGGTCTGCACCAGTGCAGAATGCAGCTTTCCGGTCAGCCCCGCGAGCTCCTTCGTACGGGCTTCCGCATGGGCTCTGGTCTGCGGATTACGGTGCCGGCGCAGCGGCGCCACGACCTGGTCGACGAGACCGGCCTCGCGTTCGGCCGCCGACTTTATGGCGCGCAGATGCCTGGGTTCGATACCGAACCGCCCGAGTTCGACGACGAGCGCGGCGACCGTCACGGCCTCCGCGTCATAACCGCCGTCCGGCAGGGGCACGATGAGCCCGTACGTTTCCCAGTCGGCGAGCTGCTCCGCGTCGATCTCCGCGGCGGCAAGGAGCTCGGCACGGCCCACACGGGCCGCTGTGGGCCCCTCGGCGTCACGCACGCCCCAGGCGTCACCGGGTTCGCGTGGTTGCCCCAGAGAGGGCAGTGGAGCCCTCTCTCCGCGCTCCAGGGCCTCCAGGTGCTCCCGGATGACCTTGAGCGGCAGATAGTGGTCCCTCTGCATCCTCAGGACGTGACCGAGCCGCTCGACGTCCTCGGGACTGAATTTCCGGTAACCGGACGGCGTGCGCTCCGGCTCGATGAGCCCTTCCGACTCCAGGAAGCGAATCTTGGAGATCGTGACCTCGGGAAATTCGTCACGCAGCGCGTTCAACACGGCGCCGATGCTCATCAGCCGACGGTCCTCGGCGGCGGTGCCGTTCCCGGCACCGCCCCTCGGTGTTTGAAGCATGGACCTTCCCTACGGGTCAGATACCGATGCCCCGCTGGCTCGCGTAGAAGACCAGTCGGTACTTGCCGATCTGCACCTCGTCGCCGTTCGAAAGCGCGACCGAGTCGATGCGCTCCCGATTGACGTACGTGCCGTTGAGGCTGCCCACGTCGGCGACGGTGAAGGAACCGTCCCCGAGGCGACGGAACTCCACGTGGCGGCGTGAGACGGTCACGTCGTCCAGGAAGATGTCGCTCTGCGGGTGACGCCCCGCCGTGGTCAGCTCGCCGTCCAGAAGGAAGCGGCTGCCCGAGTTCGGTCCCCGGCGCACCACGAGGAGCGCGGAGCCGAGCGGCAGTGCGTCAACGGCGGCCTGGGCCTCCGGCGAGAGGGCGGGCGAGGCGGTCTGCCCCGTCACCTCAGCGTCGTAGGCCTCCAGGCCCGAGATGGAGATGGTCGAGGTCGTCTCGGAGGGACGCTCCGGCGCGGCCCCGGCCCGCAGCGGCGCGCCGCAGTTGGAGCAGAACCGGCTCGCCTCGGCGTTGCGGTTCCCGCACCTCGTACACACCAGGGCCATGGACGGATCCTCCTGCCGCGGCTGCCCCGCGGGGGCATTCGATGCGTACGGATCGGGGGCAAACCCTCCACCCGTACTTGAGGTTGACGGTTCTCCGAAACCTATGCGGCCCGCACCGGCGGGGTCAACAGACGACGCGCCGTGCGCGCCCGAAATGTCACCGCCTGGCCCACCGACCTGGTCGCGGAACATCGGGCGCTCGCCGCCCTGCTCCTCGGCATCTCCATGGCGCGTGGCACGGTGCCGGGCAGTGGCGGGGTTGCCGCTGTCCTCACGTGCACTCTTGCCGAACAACTTCGCAAACAACTTCACGGGCGATTCCCCTTGACCGAAACAGACCCGCCCGTGGGGCAGGACGAACCCTGATTGCACACACCGGCGTACATCGGCAGCACAGACATCCTCACAACGTCCGCATCCACCAAACAGTTTCCACCACGCACCACGCTTACAGTGCGCCGACCCCCCGCAACCTCATGCCCTCGACCGGCGGCCCCCATGCACCCCCGGCTCACTGGGACGACGACCGAGCGTAGTCAGGCCGCTTCGCCGCTCGCAAGGCGTCCACCACGATCTTCTCCGCTCGCGTCACGGTGACGGTGGCCTGCTCCTTCTCCAGAGTCTGCACCACGCCACCTGGGATGTTCAGTGCCGGCTCCAGGTCCTGCGGCTTGCCGATCACCTTGAACCGGTAGGGCTTGCCGACCTTGCGGCCGTCCACCCGGACACCGCCACTGTCCGTATCCGACAGATAGGTGTTGGCCACTACGCGTACGTCATTGATCTGGATGGCCTCGGCCCCCGCGGCGCGCAGCTCCTGAATGGCGTCGAGCAGCATGTCCGCCTCAACCGACCCCTTCTTGTCATCGATGGTCAGCGTGATGCCAGGACCCTGCGCTGCCACGGTGCCCGCCAGAATGCCGAGTTGACGTTCTTTCTCGACAGTCTGCTTGCGGGCCTCCTCGGCCTGGTCCGAGCTGTTCTCGAGCCCGGTGCGCTGATCCTCCAGACGCTGCTTCTCACCTTCCAGACGCTGTGTACGGTCATCCAGTTCATCGAGGATGCGTACGAGATCTTCCTGACGTGCGCCACGGAGCGCGCTGCTGTCGTTGTTGGAGCGCACCTGGATGGCGAGACCGAGCCCCAGCACGAACAGAAGCAGCGCGACGATGAGTTGGGGACGCGTGACGCGAGGCGGCCACAGGGCGTCCGTCAGCCGCTGACGGCCGCGCGGTGAAGGCGCCTGCTCGCCGTCCTGCGGCTCGTCCTGCTGCTTGTCCTGCTGCTCGTCCTGCTCGGGCGCCTCGCCCTCCACGGGCTCCGCGGGCGCGCTGCGCACCTCGGCGGGAAGCTCCTTGCCCCGGTTGTCGCCCCCGGGCGTCTCGTCCGTACCCATGCGCGTCACGCCCTGAAGATGTGTCGGCGGATGGCGGCGGCGTTGGAGAAGATCCGGATGCCGAGGACCACCACGACACCGGTGGAGAGCTGGGCGCCCACGCCCAACTTGTCGCCCAGGAACACGATCAGGGCGGCCACGACCACGTTCGAGAGGAACGAGACCACGAAGACCTTGTCGTCGAAGATCCCGTCGAGCATCGCGCGCAGGCCTCCGAACACCGCGTCCAGTGCCGCCACCACGGCGATCGGAAGGTACGGCTCGACCATCGCCGGAACCTCGGGCCGGACCAACAATCCAGCCACGACTCCCACGACGAGGCCCAGTACGGCGATCACGATGTGCCCTTTCCTGCCTTCGGCTCTGCTGTACGTACGGTCACACTCGGCGCTGCCGGCAGCCGGACGTCTTCGTGGACGGAAATGCTGGTCCGGACGTCGAAGTTCTCCTGCAGAGCATGCAGATACTGACCGTCGCGACTGTTCTGGAATCGCGTGCTCAAGCGCTGTCCGTCACCCACGGCAAGCACCGTATACGGCGGCACGAGCGGCTTGTTGTCGACCAGTATCGCGTCTCCCGCGGCCCTGATCGCCGACAACGCCGTCAGACGCTGGTCATTGATGGCGATCGCCTCCGCGCCCGACTGCCACAGGCCGTTGACGACCCGCTGCATGTCGCGGTCACGCACCCGTCCGGTGTCGGAGAAGCTCGCGCTCTCGCGCGGCCCGCCCCCGCCCGAATCGGCTTCCTTGGCATCGTCCACCACGAGCTTCACACCGTGCCCATGGACCTTGGTGGCACCGGAGAGCAAGGACACCAACTCGGCCTGGTTGCCACCGTGTTTCTTCAGTGCCTCGCGCTGCCGTTCGCCCACGTCGTCGCGGAGCGTCTCGACGTCCTCTTCGAGCTCGTCGGCGTCCGAGGTGGCCGACTCGATCCGGTCGATGAGCTCCACGCGCTCCTTGGCGACCACCGGAGCAGCTATCCGCGCCTGCGCGGCACCCACCGTCACCACAAGGGCCGCGAGCACAAGTCCCAGGGCAAGGCCGAGCTTCGCCCGCAGTGGACGCGGCACTCCACCGGCGCCTTTCGCCTTCTTGCGCGCCGCCGCCTCGGCATAGCCCTCGTCCAGGCTGTGGTCCATCACGGTGTTCAGCAGCGACATGGAGGCGTCCGGGCGCCGGGGGCGCGAGGGAGTGCTCCGGGTGGGGGGCTGCTGCGGCATGCCGCACATCGTCGCACGTCGCGGGCGTTACCTCCGAATGGCCCCACCGGCGTGCCGGACGGCACCTCACAGAGGTGCCGTCCGGCCCTTATGACCGGTCAGCGACCGGCGCTGTCCACCACGGCGGACCACTCGTCGAGCAACGCCTGAGCGGACGCGTCGTCGGGACCCTCGGCCCACAGATGAGTGACGGCCTCCGCGGGGTCGGGCAGCACCAGCACCCACCGCCCGTCGGTCTCCACGACCCGAACCCCGTCGGTCGTGTCCACCGACCGCTCCCCCGCCGCCTCCACGACGGTACGCATCACCAGCCCCTTGACCGCCCAGGGCGTCGCGAGGTCACGCTTCAGCACGTGGGCGCGCGGGATACGTGCGTCGATCTGGCTCAGCGTGAGCTGCGTCCGCGCCACGAGACCGATGAGCCGCACGAAGGCGGCCGTACCGTCGAAGACGCTGCTGAACTCGGGGACGATGAATCCACCGCGGCCGTCTCCACCGAAGATGGTCGACTCGTCGCGCCCCACACGCGTCAGATCGTCGGGCGACGTGGTCGTCCAGTCGACCTGCGTGCCGTGGTACGCCGCCACCTGCTCGCCGATGCGCGTCGTCGTCACCGGCAGCGCGACCCGCCCGCTGCGACGTTCCGCGGCGACCAGATCGAGCATGACGAGAAGCGCGCGGTCGTCCTCGATGATCCGCCCCTTCTCGTCGACGAGCGAAAGCCGCTCACCCACAGGGTCGAACCGCACACCGAAGTCGGCACGCGAAGACGCCACGATCTCGCCGAGCCTGACAAGGCCCGACCTGCGCGCTTCATGGGTCTCGGTCGGGCGCGACTCGTCCAGACCCGGGTTGATGGTCAGCGCGTCGACGCCAAGGCGGCCGAGCAGGCTCGGCAGCACAAGGCCCGCACTTCCGTTGGAAGCGTCGACGACCACCTTCAGATCCGACTCGGCCACACCCGTGGTGTCGACGTTGCGCAGCAGCGAACCCGTATAGGAGTCGAAGACACTGGACGGGAAGTGCAGATCCCCGATCTCCCCGGGAAAGGCCCGCCGGTACTCCTGGCGCGCGTACACCCGGTCCAGCTTGCGCTGACTCCCCTGCGACAGGTCGGCCCCGCGCGCGTCGAAGAACATGATGTCGACGGAGTCGGGCGCCCCTGCCGTCGTCCGGATCATGATCCCGCCGGCACTGCCCCTCGCCGTCTGCTGCCGCGCCACAGGCAGCGGCACGTTCTCCAGGTCGCGTACGTCGATGGCGCTGGCCTGCAAAGCCGAGATCACCGCCCGCTTCAGTGCCCGCGCGCCTCGCGAATGGTCACGGGCCGTGGTGACGGTCGAGCCCTTCTTGAGGGTCGTGGCGTACGCCCCCGCGAGCCGTACCGCGAGCTCTGGCGTGATCTCCACGTTCAGGATTCCGGAGACCCCACGCGCACCGAAGAGATGGGCCTGGCCCCGGGACTCCCAGATGACGGACGTGTTGACGAACGCTCCGGCCTCGATCGTCTTGAACGGGTAAACCCGGACATTGCCCTGAATAATCGATTCCTCACCGACGAGGCACTCATCGCCGATGACGGCACCGTCCTCGATGCGGGAGGCCCGCATGATGTCGGTGTTCCGCCCGATGACACAGCCCCGCAGGTTGCTGTGCTGGCCGATGTAGACGTTGTCGTGCACGACGGCCTTGTGCAGAAACGCCCCGGTCTTGACCACCACGTTCGAGCCCACGACCGTGTGCTCACGAATCTCGGCGTCGGCCTCCACCTTCGCGTAGTCGCCGATGTAGAGCGGCCCGCGCAGCGTGGCGTCGGGGTGTACCTCGGCGCCTTCGGCTACCCACACACCGGGCGAGATCTCAAAGCCGTCGAGCTCGACGTCGACCTTGCGCTCAAGGACGTCGGCCTGAGCCTTGACGTAGCTCTCGTGCGTGCCGACGTCCTCCCAGTAACCCTCGGCGATGTACCCGTAGACGGGCTTGCCTTCCTTCATGAGCTGGGGGAAGACATCGCCGGACCAGTCGACCGACACATCGGCATCGACATAGTCGAAGACTTCGGGCTCCATGACGTAGATGCCCGTGTTCACCGTGTCGGAGAAAACCTGCCCCCAGGTCGGCTTCTCCAGGAAGCGTTCGACCTTTCCTTCTTCGTCCACGATGGTGATGCCGAATTCCAGCGGATTGGGAACGCGCGTCAGACAGACGGTGACAAGCGCGCCCTTCTCCTTGTGGAAATTGATCAGCTCGGTGAGGTCGAAATCAGTCAGAGCATCACCGGAGATCACGAGGAACGCATCGTCCTTCAATGCTTCCTCGGCGTTCTTCACACTCCCGGCGGTGCCGAGTGGCTTCTCCTCATTGGCATAGGTGAGCTCCATCCCGAGCTCTTCACCATCGCCGAAGTAATTCTTGACCAGGGAAGCCAAGAACTGGACTGTTACTACGGTCTCGGTGAGCCCATGCCTTTTGAGCAGCCGCAAGACGTGCTCCATGATGGGCCTGTTGGCCACAGGCAGGAGCGGCTTGGGCATGCTCGAGGTCATAGGGCGAAGGCGCGTGCCTTCGCCTCCGGCCATTACGACGGCCTTCATGTCGGAAGCGTCCTCCTCAATAGACGACGATCGAGCCGACTTAGCCCGCCAAGATAGACCCGTATATGTCGCTCACGGGACTACAAGCTTCTGCATCTGCCGAATCGGCAAGCTCAATCGGCCGTGGCGTCCGCACGGACAAGCCGGCGGACCTGAACCACGTAGAGGATCCCTGCCCACCAGTACAGAGTTGTACCCCATCCGGCGAACGCCCATCCGAAAATAGCAGCGAGTGTGCTGATCCAGCCACTTCCGTCACTGAGGAGCAGCAACGGAAAGGCGTACATCAGGTTGAAGGTGGCGGCCTTGCCGAGGAAGTTCACCTGTGGCGGCGGATAGCCGTGACGCCTGAGGATCCAGACCATCACCAGCAGAACCAGCTCGCGCAGGAGTAGCAGCGAGGTCAGCCAGAGCGGGAGAATCTCCCGCCACGTGAGCCCGACCAAGGTCGACAGAATATAGAGCCGGTCAGCAGCCGGGTCCAGCAACCGCCCAAGGTTGCTGATCTGGTTCCACCGGCGGGCCAGCTTGCCGTCGAGATAGTCACTGATGCCGCTCAGCATCAGCACGAGCAGCGCCCATCCGTCGCTCTTGGGCCCGCCGAACTCCGGCCTCAGGATCAACCACAGGAAGAGGGGTACGCCGAGGAGACGCGCCATGCTGAGGATGTTCGGGATGGTGAGGACCCGGTCCGTCTGGACGCGAGTCTCCTGGACCTCCACCCGGGGGCCTCCTGTGGGAAACGAGCCAATGATGACTCCTGACCTTACCCTCAGTTGTCAGCCGACGGTGCAGAGGGGTGGCCAAGGGCTGGAAGGAGCCCAGAAACACAAAAAGCCGTGGTCCCTGGACAATAAGTCCAGGGA